>NZ_NASY01000003.1:0-62489 GCF_002075365.1 Anoxybacillus sp. UARK-01
GTCCTAAGGTAGCGAAATTCCTTGTCGGGTAAGTTCCGACCCGCACGAAAGGTGTAACGACTTGGGCACTGTCTCAACGAGAGACCCGGTGAAATTATAGTACCTGTGAAGATGCAGGTTACCCGCGACAGGACGGAAAGACCCCGTGGAGCTTTACTGCAGCCTGATATTGAATTTTGGTACGTCATGTACAGGATAGGTGGGAGACAGAGAAGCCAGGACGCCAGTCTTGGCGGAGTCGCCCTTGGGATACCACCCTTGTCGTACTGAAGTTCTAACCCGCACCCCTGATCGGGGTGGGAGACCGTGTCAGGTGGGCAGTTTGACTGGGGCGGTCGCCTCCCAAAGAGTAACGGAGGCGCCCAAAGGTTCCCTCAGAATGGTTGGAAATCATTCGAAGAGTGTAAAGGCAGAAGGGAGCTTGACTGCGAGACCTACAAGTCGAGCAGGGACGAAAGTCGGGCTTAGTGATCCGGTGGTTCCGCATGGAAGGGCCATCGCTCAACGGATAAAAGCTACCCCGGGGATAACAGGCTTATCTCCCCCAAGAGTCCACATCGACGGGGAGGTTTGGCACCTCGATGTCGGCTCATCGCATCCTGGGGCTGTAGTCGGTCCCAAGGGTTGGGCTGTTCGCCCATTAAAGCGGTACGCGAGCTGGGTTCAGAACGTCGTGAGACAGTTCGGTCCCTATCCGTCGCGGGCGCAGGAAATTTGAGAGGAGCTGTCCTTAGTACGAGAGGACCGGGATGGACGCACCGCTGGTGTACCAGTTGTCCTGCCAAGGGCACCGCTGGGTAGCTATGTGCGGAAGGGATAAGCGCTGAAAGCATCTAAGCGTGAAGCCCCCCTCAAGATGAGATTTCCCATTGCATAAGCAAGTAAGATCCCTCGAAGATGACGAGGTAGATAGGTCCGAGGTGGAAGCGTGGCGACACGTGCAGCTGACGGATACTAATCGATCGAGGACTTAACCAATACGAAAAGGGGAGCAAGACATCAAGAAAAGCACCGCCTATCCTTTCTTTTCTGATCTGTTATCTAGTTTTGAAGGAACCATCCTTCGAATAGTCTAGTGACGATGGCGGAGAGGTCACACCCGTTCCCATCCCGAACACGGAAGTTAAGCTCTCCAGCGCCGATGGTAGTTGGGGCTAACGCCCCTGCAAGAGTAGGACGTTGCTAGGCTATCCTTTGTTTTTTATAAATGTTGTTTGAATGATTTTATTGCCGCGGGGTGGAGCAGTCTGGTAGCTCGTCGGGCTCATAACCCGAAGGTCGCAGGTTCAAATCCTGCCCCCGCAACCAAAACAAAATGGTCCCGTAGTGTAGTGGTTAACATGCCTGCCTGTCACGCAGGAGATCGCGGGTTCGAGTCCCGTCGGGACCGCCATTGCTAGCGAAACAATGGGTTTCGTATTTTTTTATGCCTTTTTCTGCTTTTTCACCCATTCCCCCTTTTTGATGAATAGAACCATTTTATTAACATCCTTAAGAATCCGAACTCTTAAGGATGTTTTATCTTTATTTGTCTCATGCAATATACTACACGGTATCATGAGCTTATCAGTAACCAGTAACATGTCTACCAGCCGCAAGAGTATCCCTGCAAATCCCATATAGACAGTGAAGAAGCTTTAGCTGAGGGCGTAAAAAAGATTTCTTACCATTACCAATATTTCTACTCTGATGACCAAAGCCCCTCTTGCTAACAAAATAAGTTTCTCTTTTTAGCGTCTATCATCTATCCAACACTGGAATCGGAAAGCGTTCAACAAACAAATTTCTGCTGATATCATAAGAAAGTAGCACCAGTTTACCGGAATGTGATACAATTTCAAGCGCAGGCAATAAAATTTAGTTAATGGTAGAACAAGCAGTTATAATCAAGTTTAAATCAGGTACGTTGGTTCACCAAAAGAAACTCTCTCAAGTTTTCTTTTTGATTAGTCTGCCAAATTGCTTAGCGATTAGACATGATTTCATATTCCTAACATAAATGTTGAACAACTTACTGAAAAATAAATCGACCTGTGGGGATATTGTTGAAGGAAATCCATATTTCTGTTGGGTACGTGAAAATGGCAAACAATGATTAAAGTTAGGTGACAGATGATGGCGATTTATGAATTAGTTATGCACTCAGCCGAGGAAACCATGGAATTTGCTGTTAGGCTGTCAGAACAATTGCAGCCAAAAGATGTGATTGCCTTAGAAGGAGATTTAGGAGCAGGAAAAACAACGTTTACGAAAGGGCTAGCTAAAGGGCTAGGCATTACGCGAGCCGTCAGCAGTCCGACTTTTACGATCGTCAAGGAATATAAAGGACGTCTCCCGCTTTATCATATGGATGTATACCGTTTGGAGGATACGTTTGAAGACTTGGGGTTCGACGAGTATTTTGAAGGTGATGGCGTTACCGTGATCGAATGGGCTCATTTGATTAAGCCCCAGCTTCCTGATGAATTATTGTATATCCATCTTTATCATCATGGAGATCAGGAAAGAAAAATGGTATTGGAACCCATTGGAAAACGATATGAACAGTTATGCAAGGAGATTATAGAGGGATGAAAGTATTAGCGATTGATACATCGAATGCTGCTTTGGGCGTTGCCTTAGTGGAAGGTTCGGTCGTTAAAGGGGAAATCCTCACAAATATCAAAAAGGATCATTCCACCCGCTTAATGCCCGCTGTCCAACTGTTATTGGAAAATTGCCAAGTTACACCTCAAGAACTCGATTTAATTGTTGTAGCGAAGGGACCAGGCTCTTATACAGGTGTACGCATTGGTGTTACAGTTGCCAAAACGTTAGCCTGGTCATTGAATATTCCGATTGTAGGGGTATCTAGCCTTGAAGTGCTCGCTGCCAATGGACATTATTTTAATGGGTTGATTTGCCCTTTATTTGACGCAAGAAGAGGGCAAATTTATACAGGGTTGTATCGTTATCATGGTAATCAGCTAGAATGTGTAGAAAGCGACCGAATTGTGCTATCAAGTGGATGGGCGCAATGGTTGCGGGAAAAACAGGAGCCAGTTTTATTTTTGGGCGGAGATGTTGCTCTCCATCAAGATATATTAACAGGGGTGCTCGGTTCATTAGCAGTGTTTGGCCCACCAGCGTTACAATTGCCGCGTCCAAGCGAATTGGCTTTTTTGGGGATGAATAGAACATCAGAGGATGTTCACTCATTTGTCCCTAATTATGTGCGCTTAGCTGAAGCGGAAGTTAATTGGCTTGCTAGGCAGAAGGAGCAAGAAAGCCATGGAAATTAATTTTCGGATGATGACGTTAAATGATATCGATGGTGTACTAGCGATCGAAAAGGCGTCATTTACGCTTCCGTGGAGCCGTGAAGCATTTTATAATGAGCTTGTTCACAATCAATATGCGAAGTATGTCGTCATGGAGCATAATGGGCATATGATTGGTTATTGTGGGATGTGGGTTGTTATTGACGAAGCGCATATTACCAATGTGGCTGTATTACCGGAGTATCGCGGTAAAAAGTTAGGCGAAGCGCTTATGAGAATGATGATGGAAATGGCTAGACAGCTGGGGGCGATAACGATGACGCTGGAGGTGCGTGTTTCCAATCATGTCGCACAGTCATTGTATCGAAAGCTCGGATTTTTAAATGGAGGCATTCGGAAGAAATATTATCCAGATAATCAAGAAGATGCTCTTGTAATGTGGGTGAAATTAAGATGAACAAAGATGTATATGTACTTGGAATTGAAACAAGCTGTGATGAAACAGCTGCAGCTATAGTGAAAAATGGAAAAGAAATCATGGCGAATGTGGTGGCTTCGCAAATTGAAAGCCATAAGCGATTTGGCGGTGTTGTTCCAGAGGTAGCCTCACGTCACCATGTGGAGCAAATTACCCTTGTGATCGAGAAAGCGATGCACGAAGCCAATCTATCTTTTGCAGAGTTAGATGCTATTGCAGTCACACAAGGGCCGGGGCTTGTCGGAGCTCTTTTAATTGGGGTAAATGCTGCCAAGGCGCTCGCTTTTGCGCATCAGCTGCCATTAGTCGCTGTGCATCATATCGCTGGGCATATTTATGCCAATCGTCTTGTGACGGAAATGAAGTTTCCGCTGCTGGCACTTGTTGTTTCTGGGGGGCATACAGAGCTTGTATATATGAAAGAGCATGGCTCATTTGAAGTGATTGGCGAAACAAGGGATGATGCAGCTGGAGAGGCGTATGACAAAGTAGCTCGAGCGTTGCGGTTGCCATATCCAGGGGGCCCGCACATCGATCGGTTGGCTCATGAGGGAAGAGCGACGCTCGATTTACCGAGAGCCTGGCTGGAGGACGGCTCATATGACTTTAGTTTTAGCGGGTTGAAATCGGCGGTCATTAATACGCTGCATAATGCCGAGCAACGAGGCGAAACAATAGAAATCCAAGATATGGCGGCAAGCTTTCAGGAAAGTGTCATCGATGTACTAGTCACCAAAACGATCAAAGCAGCTCAAGAATATCATGTGCGCCAAGTTTTGTTAGCTGGGGGAGTAGCGGCAAATCGAGGGCTCAGGACGGCGCTGGAACAGAAAATGGCCGAGCTGCAGGAGGTAGAGCTTGTCATTCCGCCGTTGTCTCTTTGTACGGATAATGCTGCGATGATTGCAGCAGCTGGAACGATATTGTTTGCACATGGAAAACGAAGCGAGCTATCGTTAAATGCTGATCCTGGTCTTGAATTGGAGTAAGACCAAAAATCCTCTGCGTAGTCAAGAGGATTTTTTTTTGAGAAAATGTTTAGTTGTTAATATAATTATCCACATATTGTGGGTAATGTGGAAAACTTATCATGAATTAGGAATACCAAGTTATCTTTAACCACAATTTTTTGTGAGTATTTTTAGACTTTTTTGTGGATATTGTGGAAAATACGGTGAATAACTTAATTTAAAAGAAAAATTCTGTGTAAAAAAATGTGGATAGTTTTATTGGAGAATCCCCTTCTATTGCTTTTATAGCAATAGAAGGGGATCAAAATATTATAGTAAAAGTGTGTTAATCGACTAATAAACGATGTTAACAGTCTTTTCGATAAAGGCGGCTTGAAGATGGTGCAAAATGGTATAGGATCGTTATTGCTTTATTCAATGTTTATGATGGAGTCCGGGTCCCTTTATGTTCGGCTAGGGATGTATGGAGTTCTTCCCATTCTTCGATTAAGGCTTCTAAGGTTTCTTTCATCATTTCAATTTCTTTAGTGAGTTCTTGTGCCTTTTGAAAATCTCCATAGATTTCGGGATCGCATAATTGCTGTTCGCTCTCGCTGATGCTGTCTTCTAATTGACTAATTTCATTTTCAATTTCTTCAATTCGTTTTTTTCGTTGTCGTTCTAGTCTCTTTGTTTCCTTGTCGAGTTCGTATTGCTGCTTTATGGAAGCTCCTCCTTTATTATGCTTCCGTTGCTTCTCCTCTTCCTGAAGCTGCTTCAGTTCAAGCATTTCTGCTTTTTTATGACGGTAATAATCATAATCTCCTAAATATTCAACGACTCCTTCTTGAGTGAGCTCGTACACTTTGGTAGCAATGCGGTTAATGAAATAACGGTCGTGCGATACAAAAAGAATGGTTCCGGGATAATCAATTAACGCGTTTTCGAGCACTTGTTTACTATCTAGATCCAAATGGTTAGTAGGCTCGTCTAAAATCAGGAAATTTGCTTTTTGCATCATGAGCTTGGCTAATGCCAATCGTGCTTTTTCCCCGCCGCTTAATGCAAATACCGGCTTTAGAACGTCATCGCCAGAAAATAGAAAATTGCCTAATACGGTACGAATTTCTTTTTCTGTTTTTTGCGGATACTCATCCCAAAGCTCATCAAGCACTCGTTTATTTGATGATAAGTCTGCTTGATTCTGGTCATAATAGCCGATTTGTACGTTGGAGCCATACCGTAAGTTACCGTTTTGTATCTGGATTTTGTTTACAATTGCCTTAAGCAGTGTCGATTTTCCGATCCCGTTTGGTCCGACAAGGGCAATGCTATCGCCTTTAGTAATGCGGAATTGTACACCGCGGATCACAGGTTCATTAGGTGTATAACCAACGGAAAGGTTTTCGGCAATTAATACTTCATTTCCGCTTGGGCGCTCAATCTCAAAGGAAAAATTGGCTGATTTTTCTTCAGATATGGGTTTATCGATTCGTTCCATTTTTTCAAGCTGTTTACGGCGACTTTGTGCTCGTTTAGTTGTAGAAGCGCGAGCGATATTTCGTTGGATGAAGTCCTGTAACTTTGCCATTTCCTCTTGTTGTTTTTCATACAGCTTCCATTCGCGCTCAAGGTCTTCTGCTTTTTGCTGTAAATATTTACTGTAGTTTCCGATATATTTTTTTATGCTTGTCCGCGATAATTCATACACCTGTGTCACTACTTTGTCAAGAAAATAACGATCGTGCGAAACGATTAAAATAGCTCCTGGATATGTTTGCAAGTATTGCTCAAGCCATGTTAATGTTTCGATATCTAAATGGTTTGTTGGTTCGTCCAAAATAAGAAGATCTGGTTTCATTAACAGCATTTTGCCCAGCGCCAAGCGGGTTCGTTGTCCACCGCTAAGCGATTGAACAAAAGTAGTGGTGTAATCATATTCAGAAAATCGCAGTCCATGCAAAACGGAACGAATGTCTGCTTCGTATTGGTATCCCCCTTGGTCTTTAAATTTTTCTTGCAGGATATCATATTCTTTTAGCAATTTATCGTAACGTTTTGGGTCTGCAAGAAGATCGGGATCTCCCATCTGCTGTTCCATTGTGCGCAGCTCTTGTTCCATTGCTTTTAATGGGGAAAACACGGTCATCATTTCCTCCCATATTGATAGGGTGGAATCGAGGCCGCTATCTTGGGCAAGATAACCGATCGTGACGTCTTTAGGTTTGATGATTTCCCCGCTGTCATATGACAGTTCGCCAGCCATGATTTTAAGTAGCGTTGATTTTCCCGCTCCGTTTCTTCCGACGAGAGCGATGCGGTCTTTTGACTGTATTTCTAATTTTATATTCGATAAAATAAGATCAGCGCCAAAATATTTAGAAAGTTGTCGTATTTGTAAAATGATCATTGTTTTTCACCTCTCGTTTTACTAGTGTATCGCAAGAGCTTTTACTTGGGCAATAAAACGAGTTAGAAAAGACAGACGGGAAAAAATAGTGTATAGTTTATAAGTGGAGGAGATATTATTGGCATCTTTTACGCATTTTAATGAACAAGGCCGCGCCAAAATGGTCGATATTACCGAAAAGGCGGATAGCGTGCGTGTGGCGGTGGCTCGGACAAGTATTACGGTGAGCCAGGAGATTTATGAAGGAATTGTCAGCCATTCTGTAAAAAAGGGAGATGTCCTTGCGGTTGCTCAAGTCGCTGGTATTATGGCGGCTAAAAAAACTGCTGATCTTATTCCCATGTGCCATCCTTTAATGTTAAAAGGAGTCGATATTCAATTCGAATGGAGGATGCATGAACAGAGCTGTGAGCTGATCATTACAGCGACTGTGAAAACGAAAGGGAGCACAGGGGTAGAGATGGAAGCGCTCACGGCTGCTTCGGTCTGTGCGCTTACGGTTTATGATATGTGCAAAGCGTTGGATAAAGGAATGGTGATTGGGCCAACATATCTCGTAGAAAAAGCCGGAGGGAAATCCGGACACTACCAGCGTAAAGCAAAGTAAGACGGTTTAAGTGAATGCGGGGGATTTATCATGAGCAATGAACAGCCGAAAATTCCACAGGCAACTGCTAAGCGATTACCACTATACTATCGTTTTTTAAAAAATTTATATGCTTCAGGAAAACAGCGAGTATCTTCAGCTGAATTAAGCGAAGCCGTTAAAGTCGATTCAGCAACCATTCGGCGTGATTTTTCTTATTTTGGGGCTCTTGGAAAAAAGGGTTATGGGTATAATGTTAGTTATTTATTATCGTTTTTTCGCAAGACGCTTGATCAAGATGAAATCACGGAAGTGGCGTTAGTCGGAGTCGGAAATCTAGGAACAGCATTTTTAAATTATAATTTTATGAAAAATAATAATACAAAGATCGTGATGGCTTTTGACGTCGATCAAGCAAAAGTAGGGACAGAAGTGGGTGGAGTGCCTGTTTATCACTTAAATCAACTGGAAGAACTCATCCATGAACAAATTTCTGTGGCGATTTTAACCGTTCCAGCGCATGCTGCGCAGTCTATTACGGATCGTCTTGTGCAGAAGGGAATCAAAGGCATTTTGAATTTCACTCCTGCACGCCTAAATGTGCCGGAAAACATCCGGGTGCATCATATTGATTTGGCCATTGAGCTACAGTCGCTTGTATATTTTTTAAAGAATTACCCATCTGAATCAAATGGAGTGAACTCATTGTGAAATATTTACTTATTTTGCTTGTTATTGTCTTATTGTTTGGGACGAAAAAACTTCCAGAGCTGGGGAAATCGCTCGGCCAGTCGCTAAAAGAATTTAAGAGTGCGACGAAGGGATTAACGGATGAAGAAGAAAACAACAAAAAAGCGTAACGATGAACGGTAGGATGGTTCCATATGAGCGATAAAGAAATGTCTGTATATGAACATCTTGGGGAATTAAGAAAACGATTGATTATTGTGCTGATTTTTTTTGCTATTGCTTTGACTGCCAGCTTCTTTCTTGTCGAGCCTGTGATTCGGTATTTGCAACAGGCTGATGAAGCAAGAGAGTTAACGATGAATGCCTTTCGATTGACCGATCCGATTAAAATTTATATGCAATTTGCATTTGTCATCGCTTTGATTATGACCGCACCGGTTTTGCTTTATCAAATTTGGGCCTTCGTCAGCCCTGGACTATACGAAAAAGAGAGAAAAGTGACACTTAGCTATATTCCATTGTCATTATTTTTATTTTTAAGCGGCATTAGCTTTGCCTATTTTGTTTTGTTTCCATTTGTCGTCCGTTTTATGCAAGACTTGGCGACAGATCTAGGCATCAATCAAGTAATTGGCATTAACGAATATTTTACGTTTTTGCTTCAGCTTGTATTGCCGTTTGGTGCGTTATTTCAATTGCCGGTGATCGTTATGTTTTTAACGCGTCTTGGGTTGATTACCCCTTTTTTACTGTCAAAAGGGAGAAGGTATGCGTATTTGCTTTTATTAATTGTAGCAGCGATCATAACCCCTCCAGATGTAATATCACAATTAATTGTAATGATTCCGTTGTCTTTTTTATATGAAGTGAGCATATGGATCTCAAGAATCGCCTATCGAAAAGTGCTTTTAGCGGAACAAGCAAGGGCTGACTTAAAATGAACGTCAGCCCTTTTTATTTTTGTTGATTTCGAATTCTAATATATAGGGTGATCAGTCGCAAAAATACACCGAAGTCTAAAGTGGCCAAGACCATTAAGGCAACGGTAGAGAAATTCCATATGCTCTCATGGGCGCTTTGAGTGGCTAAATAAGTGAATAAAGCCCCCATTAGAAAGTAGAACAACGCGGTGCTTAAAGGTGAAATTCTCATAATGAAAAGCCCCCAAATATAAATTGCATCTTGTCGGTTTCTTTTATGATTTGTTCGATATGATCAGCAAAGACGGTTTGCATCACGACAACGAACGTATTCATTGTCACATGAGCAAAGATCGGAACGAAAATACGCTTTGTTTTGGCATAAAGAAAAGCAAATGTAAATCCCATGGTTGAATACAGGAGAAGGTGTTCAAGCTCCATATGGACGACTGCGAACAATAAGGAACTAATCGTAGCCGCAATCAAGAAATTATACTTATTATACAGGGTGCCAAAGATAATTTTACGAAAAATCACTTCTTCTAGAATGGGCCCAATAACAGATGTGACGATCACAAGGGCCGGAGTGAGGCGAATAATTTCAATAATGGTTTTCGTATTTTCCGATCCTGCCTGAATGCCGAATAGACGATATTCAATATTGGCCGCAATGCCTTGGGCAAATAGCGCCAAAAAGAAGCCCCCAATCGCCCACACCCACGCGACAGATAATGGAGCACGATCGCGTTCATGGCGCTGCTTGATATCGTTGCGAAGGAAAAAGAGAACAAGAAAAAAGGTAATCGAAAAGCTGATGACGGCCCAATAGCCTGAGGCTGCTTCTACTGCATTATGAGAATGTGCTCCGACTCCAAGAAATACTAAGAGCGGGACGCCAGCTATACTAGATAGCTGCATGATGACATATGCTATAATGACATACCAATATTGCCGTTTCAATGGAAAATTCCCCTTTGCTAAAAAGTAATCGCTGCTTTTCGTATTGTAGCACATATTGGAGAAAAATAATGATTAAAATGTTTGAAATGGTAAGACAACAGGGGAGCGCGCTTTAGATGATTGAAGGATATAAAGCCAAGAATGTGGTAATCTTATGTTGGCGGAAAAGTTTTCAGTCTGTAAACGGAGCTGTATGATGAAGCTTTTCGTTATGAGATTTCGCCATGCTATTCGATTCATCAACGCTCGGTTAACGTTTTTAATTTTTCGTTTTGGTGGTCGAACTACGCTGCTTCACCAAACCATCAAGGGCTTTAGCAACAATGTTGTTCGACCGGCTGACCGTTGAAATGCTTGCATGTGGACATCATTCGATTTATTTCATATTTCAAGTTGTTTGGATTAGACGATCCCCCTTTCCTAAGTAAAGGGATAGGAAAAAAATTGAGCATAATCCACCAAAAAACCTCCCACCTCTACACAAAGTGTAGGTGAGGGAGGTTGATCTCCCATGAAAAATTCCCAGCAGAATGAACGAGCAGAGAAAAAGGAGAATGAAATGGTCTACCTGAAGGATCTCAGATTCCTTCGGGCGACAAATTGGATGTTTATATTTGCAGGAATGTGACATAATTGAAAAGGGTGCACAAAGTTGCAGATTTTTTTTGTATTTTTTACTTGCAAAAAAAAGGGAAGTTCATTAATATTATAAGTGTGTTAGCACTCGTTGATGATGAGTGCTAATAAAATGAGAATAAAAATTTTTGTTGAGGAGGTTGTTTTCCGTGTTAAAGCCATTAGGTGATCGCGTTGTGATTGAGCTTGTCCAAACAGAAGAAAGAACAGCAAGCGGTATTGTGTTACCAGACACTGCAAAAGAAAAACCGCAAGAAGGAAAAGTAGTGGCTGTTGGTACAGGACGTGTGCTTGACAGCGGTGAGCGTGTAGCTCCGGAGGTAGCTGTGGGCGATCGCATTATCTTCTCAAAATATGCAGGAACAGAAGTAAAATACGAAGGCAAGGAATATTTAATTTTGCGTGAAAGCGATATTTTGGCTGTCGTTGGTTAATCATTTCGTACGGCTTTCATAACATAGATATTTCAACAAATACTTAATGAAAATTTAGATTGCTGGAGGAGGTAATGGTTCATGGCAAAAGAAATTAAATTCAGTGAAGAAGCTCGTCGCGCGATGCTACGCGGTGTTGATAAATTAGCAGATGCAGTAAAAGTAACATTAGGTCCTAAAGGGCGCAACGTTGTATTAGAGAAAAAATTCGGTTCTCCATTAATTACAAATGATGGTGTCACGATTGCAAAAGAAATCGAATTAGAAGATCCATTTGAAAACATGGGTGCGAAGCTTGTTGCTGAAGTAGCAAGCAAAACAAACGACGTTGCTGGTGACGGTACAACGACTGCAACTGTATTAGCTCAAGCGATGATCCGTGAAGGCTTAAAGAACGTAACAGCTGGCGCAAACCCAATGGGTATCCGCAAAGGTATCGAAAAAGCGGTGGCTGTCGCCGTTGAAGAGTTGAAAGCAATCTCTAAACCAATCGAAGGCAAAGACTCTATTGCTCAAGTTGCTGCGATTTCTGCGGCTGATGAAGAAGTAGGCCAATTAATCGCAGAAGCAATGGAGCGCGTAGGTAACGACGGTGTTATTACATTAGAAGAATCCAAAGGCTTTACAACAGAATTAGATGTTGTTGAAGGAATGCAATTTGACCGCGGTTACGCTTCTCCATACATGATTACTGATACGGAAAAAATGGAAGCAGTATTAGACAATCCATACATCTTAATTACTGATAAGAAAGTTTCAAACATTCAAGAAATCTTGCCTGTATTAGAGCAAGTCGTGCAACAAGGCAGATCATTGCTTATCATTGCTGAAGATGTTGAAGGTGAAGCGCTTGCGACACTAGTTGTGAACAAGCTTCGCGGAACATTTACAGCTGTTGCTGTTAAAGCTCCTGGCTTTGGTGACCGCCGCAAAGCGATGCTGGAAGATATCGCGATTTTAACTGGCGGTGAAGTGATCACTGAAGAATTAGGCCGTGACTTAAAGTCTGCAACTATTGCATCTCTTGGCCGCGCTGCAAAAGTGGTTGTAACAAAAGAGCATACAACCATCGTAGAAGGTGCGGGCGAATCTGATCAGATTAAAGCACGCATCAATCAAATTCGTGCTCAATTAGAAGAAACTACTTCTGAATTTGACCGTGAAAAATTACAAGAGCGCTTAGCGAAATTAGCTGGCGGCGTAGCAGTCATCAAAGTTGGTGCTGCTACAGAAACAGAATTAAAAGAACGCAAATTGCGCATTGAGGACGCTCTTAACTCTACACGCGCGGCTGTTGAAGAAGGTATCGTAGCCGGCGGTGGTACAGCGCTATTAAACGTATATAATAAAGTAGCTGAAATCAAAGCAGAAGGCGATGAAGCAACTGGTGTGAAAATCGTTCTTCGCGCGATTGAAGAACCAGTACGTCAAATTGCGCAAAATGCTGGTTTAGAAGGTTCTGTTATCGTTGAACGCTTGAAAAAAGAACAACCTGGTATCGGCTTCAATGCAGCAACTGGCGAATGGGTGAACATGATCGAAGTAGGTATTGTTGACCCTACAAAAGTAACTCGTTCTGCGCTTCAAAACGCAGCATCTGTTGCCGCTATGTTCTTAACAACGGAAGCCGTTGTCGCTGACAAGCCAGAAGAAAACAAAGGCGCTGGCGCTGGAATGCCTGACATGGGCGGAATGGGCGGCATGATGTAATATTACGCAAAAAAACTTTATATATCAATATTTAAGGGCTGTTAACGCAGCCCTTATTTCAATAAAAATCACATTTTCATCACATTTTTTGCTATTTTGTATTTTTTAGAATGTCACCAAATACATTTTTAATCTTTTGGTTGGCATCCTTTTTCATTTTTTCTGTTACATGAGTATAGATTTTTAGTGTAGTTTCTTGATCTTCATGACCTACCCTTTTCATGATGGTTGGCAAGTCCACTTCTGCCTCTGCACACATACTGATGTGAGTGTGCCTCAAAATGTGCGGAGTGGCTCTTTTTTTTATAGAAGTCTTTTTAAGTATTCGTTGCATCCTAATGTTCACGTTTTTTTGAATGAATGGGTAACCATTATGTCGACAAAATACAAAATCTCCATCGTGATAATCTGGATTCGGAATTGTACCACCTTTTCCATCTGGTAACATTCGGTTGGCCATTACTATTTCATTCTGCTTAGCTTTATATGCTTTTAACATTTCCATAATCTCTGCATCCATACCAATCGTACGAATAGAACCTTTTGTTTTCGGAGGCGTTAACTCGTATTTTTTCATGTTGTTATCAGGGTTATATAATGTTTTGGTGATTCGTATTTCGTTTCTCTTAAAATCAATGTCCGACCATTTTAAAACTAACATCTCACCGACACGCATCCCGGAAAAGGCAAGTAAATAAAACCATTCTTTATCTAAGGGTAGACCATATTTAATAGCAGCCGATAAAAATTCTTCTAGTTCATTTCTTTCGAAATACATTTCTTCAATCGCATTGCCTTCAATCTCTTCCACAGTTAATGTTTTTTTAGGAATTACCACACCTTCACAAGGGTTATCCTTTATCATTTTATGTTTAATAGCATACTTAAAAATCATATTTGCCGTTGTATTAACGCCTTCTATAGTTGTCGTAGCATAAGGTTTGTATATTATCTCGCCGTTTTCTCCTTTTTTTGTATAGCCTTTCTCGTGCATATCATTTAACATTTTTTGATGCAATCTTGGTGTGACTTTATCGATATTTACTTTAGCGTAATGTTGTAAAATGATTTTTATTTCTTTTTCTCGTACTCTTACGGAGCCTTTCTTAACTCCACTCTTCGCATATACATTAAGCCATTCCCAAGCCATCTTTTCGAACGGCAAGTTCTTTATTTCCCTTTCATCTATTCCATCATCTATTAACTTTTCTAGCGCTGCTTCTGCTCTTGCTAACGCTTCCTTCTTTGTATCGGCTGTCCTCGATATTTGTCTACGCTTACCCGTTACAGGATGTGGTGGAGCTTCAAGTACACATCTCCATTTATAACCTTTTTTGTTTTTGGCTTTAACCTCCTGGAAATAAGCCATTGTTGCTCCTCCTTTCATACTGTTATATTAAAGGGTTTTTTGTGTATTTTTCGGTATGGTTTTATCTCAATTCTTTCTTGCGTCGGTATAAGTCGTTATAAACTGCTTAAGTGACGTTAATTGAAGTTCATCCGAATCTCTTAATACCATTATAGAAACGTATGTTCTGTTTTACAAGAAAAAGAAATAAACATATTCGAGTATACATGTTTTTATAAATGAATTAGGAGGATTTATTTGTGTAAACGGTTATTTTTAAAGTAAAGTTTTTATGATAAAATTAAAATTTGAAATAAAGTGGTACGGAGCGATGTATATGCTTACTGATTTTGATATTAGAGCAAAATTGATAAAAAAAATCGAGAAAGAAAATCAGAATAAGCATTACAGAATTATCGAAGAACTCTCTATTTGTGACGGACAGGCTAGGGCAGATATTGTTGTTGCTAATGGTTTTTTACATGGTTACGAAATTAAAAGTGATCATGACTCTTTAGAGCGCCTTGCTCGACAAATAGAATGGTACGATAAAACATTCGACAAGGTAACTATTGTGGTAGGTAAGAAATTTGAATCAACCATTATTGAGTGGGTACCGGAGCACTGGGGCATAGAGGTTGCCTATTTGAACAAGTTTAAAGAGGTTTCTTTAAAAAAAATTAGGGCTTGCAGGAAAAATGAAAATGTTTTAGGCGACAAACTACTGGATTTATTGTGGACTAATGAAATTAAAACCCTTTTGAAACAGAACAACGTGAAAAATTTTTCCCGCAAGCCGAAACCTGAGTTAAAGCAGATGGTCTTGGAATCAATCCAATTCAATGATATTCGAAATTTTACACGAGAAACATTGAAGACTAGGACTGGTTGGAGAGATGATTTAGGATAAACACGATATGGTGGTTTGTTCCTAACGCTCTCCAAGTTGTGGCATTGCCAGGTTTAGCAACTGCTCCAATTGCCTTTTCATATATTTCTTGATCTGCCCATGAGTAATTTTGACCAAGAAAGCAACTCGAATTAACGAGTGTATGACACGCTTCCTGAACTTTTGCGAAACTAAAACCGCCACGTTTATTTGAATCACCTCTATAGATAATAAAATCATCGTTATAGGTATACCTAATGTTGAATGTTACTTGCATACCTGGCACATATTCGAAGTAAGTCCAATGATTCACTCCATAATCAGAGTAAACGATTTTTATCCCTTTTTCCTCAAAACTCTTCTTTACTTTTTCGAAAAATTTACTCTCACTTCTAGGAATGGACACCAAGGTATGTTTCTCATAATTCGAAAGGGTTTGCGGAAACGAGTTACTCGCAACAATTACTGTTCGGAATTCAGGAATCTTATTAATTCTGTTCAATGTCTCCTTCATAAGGGTTGACTTTATATTAATTTGAACGGGTTCAACAAACTGTGCATCTATGATTAGATCGGTTTCGTTTATATTTAACTTATGTGTTAAATCTGAAAATAAATTTTGAAAATTATCATCTAAAATCTCTTCTAGATAAATTCTAATGGCAACCCCGTTTTGCGCCTTTCCGATGATAGCATCTACCTTTTCAAGACTATCTGTTAGCTTGATAACCGGAACAAGGTGTCCTTGGCATTTTGCTAATAATCCCAAATATTCTTCATCTGATAATTCGTTATAGTATTCCGGAGAAATGTCAAAGAAGTATGGGTATTCCCATATCTGTGAAATACCTAAAGATTTTTCTTTTTGTATGACATCAGGTGTAATTTCAAATAAAGGCACTACCTTTTCTTTCAGTTCAGTTGGCAACTGATACAGCGCATCTTTTTCCCCTTGTTTAAATTTCATAATTGGTACATACAACATAATACTATTTCCCCCTTGAATAAAGTTTTTTATAAAAAAAGACACCTCAACTGTTTAGTTAGTCTTCGGTGTCTTCTCTACAAGCTTTATAAGCAATAATATAGTTTACCTCTCACACGCATAATTATCTTTGTCCCTGTCCAACTTCGGCTGATAAGCTGGATGATCCGCAGGGACGCCGTTTGGATATACTTTTCTTAGTTCTGTACAATTTGCAAAATATTCGGTTCCGCCACTAGATGCGGCAGGTGCGCTACTATTACTTGAACTGTTACTATTGCTATTACTATTGCTTCTTGTACTGCTACTTGAATTAGCCTCACTATTAGAGCTATTAGAACTGCTACTTTTCGGTGTAGAAGAGGCTGTAGTATTGGTGGATGGTTTTGGATCAAGATCTCCCTTGGTTGTACCGTACTCACCAAGAGCCCATAATCCTTTGTCTTGTTCACGCGCCTCTCTAGCGAATTTCACGAAATAATCACTGTACTCTACATCCGGCGGATAAGTAGAAGGTTCGGCGTATCCGTTGAGAACTAGATCAGCATTAAACATTTTAGAACGTATTTCTTTTTCATTCTGTACATCTGTCGGAACTTGCAGCCAAACGATTCGTAATAGTCGACCATATTGATCGGTTTCTGAAACGTCTTTTTGAAGCCAAATTTGTTTTCCTTCTAGCTTGGAATGAGTATAGTTGCTGGCTTCTTTTCCGTATTCTTCAGTACGTGTAGTTGATTCAGGGGTGTTTACGCCAATGAGTCGGACTTTTCTTCCGTCAGTAAGTTCGAAAGTGTCGCCATCAACGACTCTGGATACAGTAGCAGCCTCTAGATTCAATTTCTTAGCAAGTTCTTCTTGTTGCTTTTTCTCATCGTCGAGTTTCTGTTGCTGTTCTTGATCGCTAGTTGTGGCCACAGCCTGGGTGTCTTTTTGGCTGTCTTTTTTACTCACCACTTTTTCGGACTTCACTTCTGTTTTGGTTGATTTATCTTCTGTTGGCGGAGCAAACGATAACAATATAATGGACAGTACAAATAGGGAACCAGTTAAACCTAAGTATTTTTTCCACAATACATTTTTTCGAATAAGCATGATTATTGATGTAATTAACAAATACCAGAACATAACAGAAGATAGAGAAGCTAAGGTGTTAAGTGGTTCCTTGAATGTAGCCCAAAATAGTGAGAGGAAGAGTCCATTCACTATAGCAAAAACAGGCCAATAAAGCTTAATGTTGTATTTTTTTCTAGTAAAGGCGAAATAGAATCCAGTGACAACAGCAATAAGACCGAATACTCCTAAAATGTTTGTAACAGTCCATTTCAAAATTTGATAAATGACACCAATCACAATAAGTAGTAACAATAATAAGACAAGCGTACCTGAGCTTTTCTTCCTTGCCAATGTATTCACCCTCTTTCAAGTACTATATATCCAGTAAAATATGACTAATAAAATAGTAAAAAAATTTAAGTACCTTGATTTAATCCCCTCCCACATAAAGTTTATATAAAACCCTAGATAGGGTTTATAAACTTGGCTGTACCCCAATCTTTACAAAAACCTTTCCATTTCATATGGAATCCCACTTTCTCTCAAAACATCGTATTTGGTTTCATAATCTTCTAAATTTTTGTCATAAAGAAGGAGACGCACAGCAAATTCATTTGCTTCACGTTCGATTTTGTCTTTTGAGAATAAAGTATTCCTATGCAAAAAAGGAGTATTCTCGTCTTTGTGGAGAATAGCGTGTCCAAGTTCGTGTGCGCAGACAAACTTTTTTAAATAGTCATTGATATCTGAATTAATAGTAATAACTTGATGGCGAGCATTTTTCATATAGAATCCCAGTGTTTGACCAAGAGGAAAATACCTGATAATGATATTTCTGTTTTCCGCAATTTCAAAAGGATTATTTGTTTTATGTTTTTTTATCTCTCTATCAATCGTACGAATAATCCAATTCAAGCAACTCACTCCTAATCCTCACGGTATTTCTTTGGAGTGAATTTTTTCTTTGCGAGCTGCTTGGTGAGGCGTAAATTGCTTTCTATAGCTGCTCTAACCAATTCTTTTGTTTCCTCATCCATCGGCTCACCATCAAAGGCAAGAGCAGTGTCTGTATCCATACTTTCCAGTATTTTTTCTAACTGCTTAGCGATATCTTTTTCGTCTTTTTCAGTTAACCTAGGAAGATCATCTTTATGATGATTTGATGGGTTATCAGATCTTCCCAATAGATAATCGGTGGAAACACCGTATAGATCAGCTATATTTTCCAATGTTTTGGTATCTGGATCGCGATAATTTCTTTCATAACCAGATAAAGTTCCATTTGATATACCTAAAAGTTTCGCTGCTTCTATTTGAGTTAACTTTTTCTTTTTTCTTGCTTCTTTTAATCTTTTTCCTAAATCAGACATGTTTTCCACCTCAAAATAAATATAACACCTTTGAGCGTATTGTTAAATTTTTTAAGCGAAAAGCTTAAAAAGTAATTGACATAGGCGTAACGCTTAATATATACTTGAAACAAATGAGCGTAACGCTTAAATTTTAAGGGGGTGATTTCTTGGAACCAATTTATATTAGAGTTGAAAAAGTTCGAGTTTCCAGAGGTGTTACTAAAACTCATTTAGCAAGATCTTGTAATAAAACTGTCGCATGGTATTCAGATGTTTCAAAAGGAAAAATCAGATTGACTGTGGACGATCTTGAAAAAATAGCGCAAGCTTTGGATGTTGATGTAAGAATTTTTTTTAACAAAAAATTAAGCGTTACGCATAATTTTGTCTAACCGTAGAATATTATAGTTTCCTCTCCACATCCGCATAACGTAAGGAGGTGATCTAAATGAGCGATAAACAACGTTTCGGTGAAATTCAAGTCACATCCCCCATCATTAAATTCGAAATTAGCATCGATCAGATACGCCAAGTGATCCATGAGGAAGTGACCAAAGCGGTTGATGAAGTAATGAAATATCGTCAATCACAATTACCGCCAATGCTAACAAGAAAACAGTTGATGGAGCTTTTTAACATTAGCCAAACTAAATGTTCCGAACTTTTGAACAGAGCAGACTTTCCGGTTTTCAGGGAAGCTGGTGTTTTGATTCCAACCCATCTCTTGTTCAAATGGATCGAAAAGAATACTCGGTGGGTTACTGAAAACACCGATTTTAACAAGGAGGCGATAGGATGAATCAATTACCGCCAATTGTTCAAGATGGACAACTTGTTTTAATGACTTATCAACTTGCCGAAGCATACGGCACTGACACTCAAATTTTAGTTAACAATTTCAATCGCAACAGAGATCGTTATAAAGAAGGAAAACATTTTATCCTTCTAACTGGTGAGCATCTAAGAGATTTTAAGGCAAAAAATCAATATGATTTACCGTCTAATTTAAATCGCCTGTACCTCTGGACCGAAAAAGGCGCTTGGTTACACGCGAAATCACTCAATACCGATCAAGCATGGGACGCTTACGAAGTGTTAGTGGATGAATATTATCGGATGAAAGAAAATATTGTTCCATTATCAAAAGACCAAGCATTAGTGACTGTCCTTCGCACTACGGCCGATTTGGTGGAAGAAACGCAGTCTATTAAACAAGAACAACATGAAATTAGAAAGTTAGTTTCGCAGATTGACAACAAAGTAGAAGAACAAATTACTCTGGATCACGGTGAACAGCGTCGCATCCAAAAATGCGTTGCTTCAAGAGTTTATGAACTTTGTAATGATCCGGAAAGTAGACCAAAGCTATTTAGAGAACTTTATCGTGAAATTAAAGACCGTTTTGCTGTAGCAAGCTATAGAGACTTAAAGCGTCGTGATATGCTACAAGCCATTAACTATATCGAAAATTGGGTTCCTAAAAAAGTTTCATAGTAATAGTAGCATGTGCTGACAATGTTGATGGTAGAAAGGAGAAAAGGGAACATGAAACGTGGTAGAGCGGCCGATGCGGCAAAAGAAGCACGAAAGGAAGCCAACATGACCCAGCAGCAATTGTCCTTTGAAATCTATGAATCGCGTGAATCGGTATCGCATCAGGAGAACGGGCGGTATCGAGTGCAGCCTAACATATCCAAGTATTTCGCTGAGCAGCACAACAATCCGTGGGTCGCTATGGAGGCGGCGGCCGAGTACACCGGATGGGGGCCGGTGAAGCTGGATGGCGAGGCTGTGGATCTCCATCGGGCCAGCGTCGCCATGAAAACAAAAGAGGAACTAGCAGAGGCGCTGCAGGCGATTGAAAACGTCTGCGTCGCCAATCATCCAAGATCTATCAAAGAGTTTGATAGAAAGCAGCTTGAAGAAGCGATTTTACAAGCGATTGATGCGATTGTGGCGCTCACGCAATATGTGGCTGTGATATGTGTGGATTATAGTTTTTCATGGTTCAAGATGTGGCAAAAACATCGTTCTAAGCTCAAATCTAAAGGATTTATCAAATGCTAAGGAGGGAGATAAACAATGAGTATTTGCTTTACGGCAAGTCGTTTAATGAAAGCTTCTGAGGTTCGCGAATTTTGTGCGAAATTACGGAATAATCCAGCGTTGTTGCTTGCCACTGAACTTGCGGCAAAAGAAAAAATTTATCAAAGAAAAATAGCTCAGTCTGTCTGAAAAGAAAGGGAGGCGAACAAATCATGTTGCAAGAAGTGGATTTGCTCCAGAAAGCTTCGCAGTGCATCGAGTATATACAGGAAGCCTTGCAAAACCGCGACTATGAAACGATGAAAATCGAAGTTTCAGAACTGAATTTTTTAGCAAAGCAACTGCAAGAAATCGAAATGAAAAAAGCTCGCCGTGCACAATTGACGGCTATTGTCCAAGACATGCGTCGTCGCGGTATCAAAATCGATTTTGTGTCCCAAATGATTAAAAAAGAAAAAAGCTCACTCTGACAAGTGAGCTAAAAAGATAGAATGTCTAAAAATTTCAATCAAGAAAAGTATAACACAATTTTTGTCCGGGAGGAACTTAATATGAATCTTGATCGTTTTGCTATCGGTTTACGCGACGCACAATCTCTACCGGAAGTTGCCAAATGTACGCATTGTTACCGTGAATTATATCAAGAACATGAAGCTATTCGTTATGAGGGGGACTTGTTCTGTGACACTCATTGTTTAGCAGAGCACTTATTAGAAACAGTCGAATACGAAGAGGTGATTCTATGATTGTTCTTGCTGAAACGGCGAATATGAGCCGTCTAGATTGGTTGCGGTTACGTCAGAAAGGCATCGGCGGCTCGGATGCGGCCGCCATTTCAGGCCTTAACAAATATAAAAGTCCGATTCAAGTGTATTACGAAAAAGTGGAAGGTGTGAAGGAATCCGTGCCGAGCGAAGCAGCTTATTGGGGGACAATCCTAGAGGATATCGTCGCACAGGAATTCAGCCAGCGAACAGGCTTGAAAGTTCGACGCCGGAATGCGATCCTGTGCCATCCCGAATACCCATTTATGATTGCCAACGTGGATCGGCTCGTTGTCGGCGAAGATGCTGGGCTGGAGTGCAAAACGGCGAGCGAATATCTCAAGGATGAATGGGTGGAAGGTGAAAAGATTCCGGATCAATATTTCATCCAATGCCAGCACTACATGGCTGTTACCGGTCGCTCTAAATGGTACATCGCGGTCTTAATCGGTGGCAACAAGTTTCGTTGGGATGTCATCGAACGCGACGAAGAAATCATCAATTACTTGATTGAAATTGAGGCGGAATTTTGGCAACGCGTCATCGAAAAGCGTCCACCGGAAGTGGACGGAAGCGAAGCAAGTACAAACCTATTGAACCTCTTGTATCCGGTGAAGTCTGTCGTGGATGACGAAGCAGAGCTGCCTGGGGAAGTGGATGCGCTCATCGCCGAATTAGAGGCAGTAAACGCGGAGATCAAGGAAAAGAGCGAGAAAAAGGCGGAGATTGAGAACAAAATCAAAGCTCTGTTGGGCGAACGTGAGCGTGGCCGTACGAGTGAGTACGTCGTGAAATGGTCGGTCGTGAACTCGAACCGGTTCGATTCTAAACGATTTGCCAAAGAACACCCGGATTTGTATCAGCAATACACCCAACCGTCGACGCATCGACGTTTCAGCATCTCTAAAAATAAATCGAGAAAGGCGGTATCACAATGACTCAAGCGGAGAAACTGAAAAATCAATTGGCAGTGAAAGCGAATGGAAACGGCCAGATGGCCAAGAAGCAGGACGGCGGCAAGGTCACCGTCGCCGATCTCCTTCAACAAATGAAACCGGAATTAGAACGTGCATTGCCGAAACATCTTAATGGCGATCGTCTTATTCGAATTGCTCTCACAGAAATGCGTCGAAATCCTGAACTGCTATCGTGCGAAATCAAGAGCCTGCTCGGTGCGATCATGCAGGCGGCTCAATTAGGTCTTGAGCCGGGCTTGCTCGGGCATTGCTACCTCATCCCATTCAAGAATCGGAAAAACGGAACGAAAGAAGTCCAATTCGTGATCGGCTATAAAGGGCTAATCGACTTAGTCCGCCGATCCGGCGAGGTTGAAACGATTAAAGCCGAAGCAGTCTATGAAAACGATGAATTTGAATTTGAATACGGACTTGATGAACGTTTGCGCCACAAGCCGTTGCTGTTCGGCGATCGCGGAAAATTGATCGGGTTCTACGCGTACGCCAAGTTCAAAGATGGTGGACATGCGTTTCACGTTATGTCGGTCGAAGAAATCAATCGCCTTCGTGACAAATACTCTAGGGCGAAAGAGTCCGGGCCGTGGCGTGAGGAGTACGAAGCAATGGCCAAGAAAACGGTTATTCGCCAACTCATTAAATATTTGCCGATCTCGATCGAAATTCAGCGCAATGTTTCGCTTGATGAAACAGTTCGTCGCGATTTCAACGAAGAACCGGAACACGTCGAGGATTATGTTGATATGGAAGCGGAATACCTGGAAGGGGAAGTAATCGAAACGGAAGTGGAAGGAACCGTTCAGGAATAGGGAGCTTCCCCTTTTCCTGACGGAGTTTGAGAAAGCAAGGGGGAATACTGGTGTCTACAAATCTTCTTTTAGACGACGAGCCGTTGGTGATTTTGCCATCGCTGGCGAAAACAGTAGGGTTAAACGAAAGCATTATTTTGCAACAATTGCATTATTGGTTAGAGCGTAGCACCCACACTTACGAAGGGTACAAGTGGGTTTACAACACCTATGAGGAATGGCAAGAGCAATTTCCTTTCTGGTCGGAGAGCACAATCCGCCGTATTATCACAAAATTAGAGAAGCAAGGGCTAATTATTACCGGGAATTTTAATCGGTCTAAAATTGATAAAACAAAGTGGTATCGAATCAACTACGAAAAACTGCAGCAACTTCAAGAGGAACAATCGACTACTCAAGTTGATACTTCGACTGTTCAAAATGAGCAGTCGACTGACGAAAATGACAGTCCATCTACTCAAAATGAACAGTCCATCTGTTCAAATTGCACAGACGAGCTGCTCAATTTGAACAGACCAATACCAGAGAATACTACAGAGATTACTACAGATATGGAAAAAGAAGTAGAAGAAGACGTGCGCGTGCGCCAATCTATGAATCCATTTGCCTTTTTTGAACAAAACGGCTTCGGCGCTATCGGTAGTTACATAAGCGAAAGAATATCAACTTGGATCGATGACACATCCGAGGCGCTAGTTTTAGAAGCGATGAAAATTGCGGTGGAGAACGGCGCTAAAACGTGGGGTTACGTTGAAACGATTTTGCGCGATTGGTCCGAAAAGGGATACAAAACTGTCGAGCAAGTGCGCGCGGCACAATTGGCGTTCAAAGAGCAGCAAGCGAAAAAACGCAATGGCTCTAACGGATCGAGAAAGCGGACTCGCACGGAAATGATCCCGGATTGGCTCAATCCCGACTACTCACAACATGAAGACGAAAAGCAACCTAGTGAAGAAGAGTTGGAACGCAAGCGGCGTGAGCTAGAAGAACGGCTAAAAAAATATAAAAACAATCCTGACGGGTGATGTTGATGGGCTACCCATTATGGATCCGTTTGGAGTATCGAAACGATGTTGGGCGAATCGTCGGATTTACCGGAAGCATTCAATCCGAAGCGGCTTTGATTGAGATATTGGAGCGATATGAGATTACGAGAGAGCGGCTTGTGTCGGTGGAGATTAATGGAAAATCATATTCGCCAGCAAAGCTTGATTCGTTTTTCCAGAAAGCACAGATAGAGGGGGAGGAAGTGTAGTGCTGTTGCTAAAACATGTACTTATGCAGCGACTGCGGAGAAGAGGCATTTTTGCGACAAGCGATGGCCGATTGCTCTCCAAGTTGACCCTTGAGGAAATTCAGCAGGAATACGAGCGATTGGAAAGGGAGGAGCGTCGTGGATTGGTCAAAGGCAACGTTCAAACAGCTGTACGTCATCATTCACTATGAACAATGCCCTGCTTGCTATAAGCGGCGGGCGCGCGACGAAATAAAACGCCGATTAGGAGGGAAAACATATGAAACAAAAATCATTAAACGGTTCGGTGACCATCAGCTATTTGACACCCGAGGAGTTGGAAGCCTATCGGAATCGGCCACGGCCAAAGCAGTACGATCATGACAATCGCCGGCTCATTGACTGGCGCTGGTCGCAGAATCGCAAGAAACGAGGGATAGGAAGATGATGGCCCAACAGATGACGATCTTTGATTTTATTACTGAAGATCAAGATCAATACGTGCCTTTTTATACCTTTGCTCGAATCTCAAAAAACGACCATTGGTGCACAGACTGCGGATCGTGTATGTTGCCGTACTGGAATAAAGAAACAAACTGCTATGATTCCAAATGTGCATGCTGCCAGAAGGTTGTTCTAGGATTTTATCCAGCGCAAATGTGCCAGAATTGCGGTTGTACTTCGGAAGTGTATGAAGTATTTGCGGGGAATTGTAGCGTGGAAAATAGCTGTCGCTATTGTATTCGAACAAACGACCTATTAAAAATTGACTTTGAATATAGTCAGTTATCAAACAGATAAATAAAAAGCCGGGATTTCTCCCGACAGCCTACTAACATTATAACATAGCGGAGGGATTCCGGTGAGTAAAAGAGCGCAAGAATTGCAGATTGATATAGATAACATGACAGTCTCGCATCCGGTTGTTCCAGGAAAAGTGCTTGTCGTTGTGATTGACGGTGTGCAAGGGAAAGCAAAGATAGCGGAAGCCGTCGAACACGGTTTTACGATCATTGAAACAGCAAAGGGAAAAACAGCAAGAATCAAATTCGAGGAAAGCGAGTTGTTTTGAAGTGAAAATTGCGGTTCGTATATGACGTAGTGAAGTGGCCACATAAAGCGTAGTAAGAAAGGCGAGAGAACATGAAAAGTATTGAATTGTTTGCGGGCATCGGAGGAATTGCCCTGGCAGCCAAATGGGCAGGAATTGAAACGATTGCTTTTTGTGAAAAGGATCCATTTTGTCAAAAGGTATTGAAGAAACATTGGCCTAATGTTCCGATTTTCGATGATGTCTGTAAGCTTAATAGGCAAATTTTAGAGGAGGGGGGGGTCATTGAACCAGGTGGAACAGTTGACATTATTTCCGGAGGATTCCCTTGTCAGCCTTACAGTATTGCCGGGAAGCGAAGAGGCAAGGAAGATGACCGTGACCTCTGGCCGGAAATGTTTAGAATTCTACAAGAACTCAAGCCCACTTGGGTTGTTGGTGAAAATGTTGCTAACTTCGCCAATATGGAACTCGAACGAACGCTTGTTGACCTGGAAAGTGAAGGTTACGAAACACAAACGTTTATTATTCCGGCTTGTGCCGTTGATGCCAAACATAGAAGAGACAGAACCTTCGTTGTGGCCTACTCCTACAGTTCATGGGAATTACAACAGGAAAGGCGCATCAAAAAATTCGGGGAACGGATTAGCAACAGCAGTGAAATTATACCCAACCCCTACAGCAAGAGATTGGAAAGGGGCGCGAACGCCGGAGAAGTTGGCAGAGAAGGAGAGAAACGCAACCAACAGTTTGCCGGATGCAATCCGACAGGAGCAACCTGGGCAACTGAACCCAACGTGGGTCGAGTGGCTCATGGGATTCCCAATCGGGTGGACCGACTTAAAGCATTAGGAAATGCAGTAGTACCTCAGCAAATCTATCCGATATTTAAAGCGATCATGAGAATTACTTCTTAATGAACAGTACGACGATAAAACGAAAAAAGAACAAGGCTGTCCTGCGGAGGTAGAACATTCGATGCGGCCTTGTTCTAATACTATGATCTCCGTAATCTAATTAAATTATACTAATGGGAGAGATTCTGATGAACGTAAATAATGATAAAGTGACTGTAGAAATTTCTCTTATGGAAAACTCGTTGTATGTAGTGAAAGACGGAAGAATTACTAAAATAGAAGCTCCTCAAACGGGATACGGCGAATATACAGTAATTTAGAAAGATGGGAAAGTGCTAGATGTGATTAAGAGTGAGAATTTAATATTAGTAATTAGAAGTCGTTGTTTAATTGTGCTTGTAAAATTAATTGGTCAAGCAATTGACTATATTTGATAGTTTCTGGGTCAGATAAGCCTTTGTTAATTCCATGCTGAATCATCATCATTCTTAAATCGTATATTTTTGACATCAAATTCGCATCATTACCCAATGTATCACCTGCTTTTTAATAAATTAAACTTGATTATCTACTAAATTCTTAATGAAAGCAAGCTTTTACTTCAAAATAATGATTAAGTCCTACGGAAGAACCGAGGACACTAAATGAGCGGGATAAGCCGTTTGTTTGGTGTTATTCATTAAGGAGGTACTATTAGAAAAACAAAACCTGCCAACAGTTATTGCTGGCAGGCTTTGTTTTAATACTATATTAGTTGATTATTTCGAATAGAACGTTTCCGAAGTTTCCACCAGGAAGGGTAAATTTAAAATGGCCATCGCTAGGTACAGACATTAACCAATATGGCTGGGAGCTAGAACGATTCACATAAGTTGTTCTATACCAAGAGTTAGAAGCTGTCCATAATACAATTTGCGCTTGAGTAGCACCTTGGGAAGCTAAGTTCGGTGTAATTTTAATTCGTTTTCCGGCTGCGTTACTTAAATAAACATCATAAACAATTCCATAGTTTCCTAATAACTTAGAGCTACCTAAAACATTTGTACCCGTTTCGTATTCTCCGGGGTTGTCTTGATATGCTGATAGATAGAAACTAGGAGTAGTAGACGCGTTTACATTGACAGTACGCGTATCATAGTTAAAGAAAGCGGTAGTCATTGAACTGTTTGTAGATGTTGCTCTTGGCAAACTAAAAATATTATTTACATTGTATTTGCTTGTTGAAATAAAGAATACACGCGCATTCA
Organism: Anoxybacillus sp. UARK-01; assembly: GCF_002075365.1. NCBI lineage: Bacteria > Bacillati > Bacillota > Bacilli > Caryophanales > Anoxybacillaceae > Anoxybacillus > Anoxybacillus sp. UARK-01. The sequence goes on from NZ_NASY01000003.1 coordinate 27,647, forward strand.
TATTCCCTGCTTGAGGAGTAAATTTTACTTTCCCATTCACAATGTATTGAGTTGGTACATCTGTGTAAAGTATTGTTACAGTACTGTTAGCAGGAATGGAAATTGTTTGATCGTTTGTGCTATTCCCAAAATCTCTAAGAACAGATGTAGAGGTTTCCAAAGTATATTGACCAGCTAAAATTGCCTTATTTTGAACTCTTACATTTGCTGTATAGCTGTTATTGTTCTTAATAGCAATTCCTACACGCAAAGAATCTCCAGTATAATTGTGGTGATAAAATTCTGCTACATAGGTTGTTGAACTTTGGAGAGGTTGATCAATAGTATATTTTCCGTATGGAGAAGAACTTACCATTGTCCCTTGAATAGATTCGGGATTATTAGAGTAGATATATTTGTTTCCATTTTGTGTCATACTGACGAGATAAGCTGCTTCCGCAGGATTTACCATGCTAGCAAAACAAAAACTAATAATTAATGCGATGAGAATCTTAACCTTTTTTAATTTCATTTTTAAACCTTCCCTTCAATTTTTTACAAGTTAAATTTTATAAATGATTACATTTGTAGTAAATGGATAATAATACCTATTTAATGAGTAATCTTGGTTTTGTTAATGGGTAAAAATTCCCATCCTATTATGTTGAAAGACAGAATTTAAACAGCTTGATATAATGGGAATAGAACCAAATATGTCCAAGACCGAGAGCGTGAGGACACTGATTATACAGAATAGCATGGCTATTTCTGTATGATTGGTGTCCTTTTTTATTTGTAAGGAGGTCATTTTCATGAATAATCTGATCCAGCAGTACAAAGAGTCATTAAAGGTGGCAAAGAAAATGTACAGAAGTGCCACTGTTGAGGATAAAAAAGTGATTGCTGGAATGATCTCTGATTTAGAATTTGCTATTGAATGGATGGAAACAGGGAGACAGCCTGGGAACCGTCGCGGTATTGAACGACGTGCTGCTTATCAACGTGAACGATCGTTTGATCCATTGTTAATGCAAAAATTTTTCCGTTCAAGTGAACCAGTTTATGAATGGGACGATCACGAAAAAGAAGATGTCATTACGAGTTGGGATCGGGAGCGTATTGAGGATGCTTTATCTGTGCTGACAGACCGAGAACGTGAGGTATACCTGATGTCGCGAGGATATTGCCTCACATATAGCGAAATTGCCAATTATCTTTGTATATCATCCAGTAGCGTTCAAACCATGATCCAAAGAGCTGAAAAGAAAATTAAAAAGCGCATAAAAGAAAGCCTCTTCTGCATGTGTAGCTGAAGAGGCTTTTGCTTTCATCGTTTGAAATCAAAATCGTTCCGAATGTTGATTCCTAGACGCTCTTTAATCGCAAATTGCAACAACTGTGAAAAATTGATTCCTTCGGCTTCTGCGGCATCGTTTAGCCATTTCGGAATCGTTAACGTTTTCTTAATGGCTTTATTGGCCATCTCTTCGCGAATGTAGTCGGTTCTTGCCTCGATGACAGAAACAAATGCGCCTTTTGGCAATTCAATATCTTTCGGATTGGAAGGGGAAGGGATGGATTCGTTATCTTCTTCCATTCCATATAGATAACCTTCCAAAGCGTCTTTTGCCATGCGAAATGCTTCTTCTAATGTTTCGCCTTCTGTGATGCATCCCGAAAGGTCAGGGAAAGTAACGGTATACCCTTCACTTCCGTCAGTGCCAGGGTCGAAAATCGCTGGAAAATAATATTTAGCCAATAGAAAAAACCTCCTTTCGCAGGAGGGCTACTTCAGCCCTGCCTGCTTTAGTATTGAGTGTAATGTTCCGGGTTTTAAATCTTTGCGTGGATGGGGAACGGTCACCGTTCCTTTTTTCGTTGGATGTTTGAAGTGGTGATGGCTGCCGACTATTCTATGTAAGTACCATCCGTCTTTTTTTAGTAATTTAATCAATTCTTTTGATGAAATGTTTATTCCCCCTTTCCACATTTTTATTATAACACGTATAAATAACACGTGTAAAGAGATTTTTGTTTTATTTTTTGTCGTACAAATGCCACTAATAAGTGAGAAAGACATTAGCGCTGTTCACTAAGGGATAGAGGTAAATATCAACTATCCTTACGTTGAATCATGATTTTCAGCTCTTGTTCTAGATATTCAATCCGTTTCGTGAGGAAATCGAGAACATGATTGACTTTGTCATATTCCTTCCTGTCTAAATGAAATAAAATTCTGTTCAGCTCCATTTTGGTCCAATGGACTTGATTATGTATTTTGTCTTTATCCGGATCATTTTTGATTAACAAATCATTCAGCAACAAAGCCGAAGCCAAGAGTTGTTCAGCAGCTTGGGAACGGCTACGGATACGATTGGTGAATTGATAATCGTCTAAAGCATCTATCACAGTTTTCGATATGTTAATGGAAATCGTCTCTTTTGCTTCTGTCTTTTTGGCAGAAGTTTTCTTTTTAGGCACGCTAAACACTCCTTTCTAGAAATATCCTTTCTAGAAATATTATAACAATTTATAAAATTATTGAAATATTGAGTTCATGAATTATGGAGGTATTGAATTATTGAAAAAGCAGGATGAAGCGTATGAGAAGCACAAATGCAAAGGGTGTGAATGGGCATCATGGCAACAGAAACATATCGTGGTCTGCCTTTTTCCTCGGTGTGTGAAGGATGGTTCCCCCCCTCTTCATAGTGGATAAGTTATCCATGAGGTAAGGAAAATGTACAGTTGGGAAGACAAATTTTTGTGGGACTAAGTTAGTTACCAATTAATTCTAGTACAATGAGACTAGAAATTGATATAATGAAACAAAAATTATAGCACATCAAAGAAAAGTAAAATGTATTAGGTTTGATGAGGGGGAAGAATTTTGAAGTACGAAATCACAATAAAAGAAGCTTGTGAGGGGGTTTGGAAATGCTTAGAACCATCAGATTGGATACAGTTAGCTTCAGTAATGATAGCAATGTTTGCAGCAATAGCGTCATATGTTACTGTTGTCCAACAAAAAAAGCAATTTCAAGTAGCCAATGAAGAAAGAAAAATGAGGTATAGACCAATTTTTAAAATTAACTTTTTTAGCAAGAATAGTCCGACTCGATATATATTTGATATTGTAAATGAAGGTTTTGCATACTTTGTAACTAAAGAAGTGAATTGGATCGGAGAAGGTAATATAAGAGCGGATTTTTTTAATGGTAGAGTTGGAAATGATACCGAAGGAAGGCATGAGTCATTAGTAGTTCTATTAGATTTTCCTGAAAATGCAAATGCGAAAGGGCATTTTGAAATTATTGGTTATGATATTGAAAATAATAAAATTAAATTTAAGTCTCCAGAAATTATTTTTAAGGATGGAAAAATAGAAAATCACTTAAAATTGTCACTTAAATATTTAGAGTAGTTCTACCAGTCAATCATAAGTGAGAGATTTTGTTGAAGCAGGACGTCACTCCGATCGGGGTGGCGTTTTTTTTGTCGTATTGAGTAGGGCGAAAGGAGGGTGAAATATAAACACCTTTTCGAAAATCACAGGGTTATTGATGAAGCTTATGAGTTATGCGGCGAATGGAAAGTATGGATAGGGTTCCAGCCCGTCAAAATCCGTGTAACACAGGGCCTTGATGGTAAATATTATTACGAAACGAGCCACTACTATAAAGGATCGCAACAAGCAGGCCCATATATAATGGGTATCATTCAATAGAACAGGCGATTAATGGAGCAAAGGCGCAACTTTTGCCTTTTTACCAAGAAGATGATGAAGAAGCGGTATGGGTTAAAAATGAAAATTATTAATTTAAGTACCCTAATTTCTATTAAGCGCCACCTTTTGGTGGTGTTTTAAAATATTGATAATTCTCTTTTTTGATTTAATAATAGTAAATTAATAATCAAAAAGGGGGATTAATTATGTTATCAATTATTAAAAATAATTGGAAAAGCATAGTGTTGGTTGTTGCAGTACCTATTGCGATTAATTATTTTTTAATGACTTGGAAAGCACCGTTTCTGCAAGGAGATTCCAGTGATTGGCTGGGCTTTCTTTCCAATTACTCTGGAGGAATTATTGGAGGAATAGTCGCATTAAAAGTTGCTAGAGAACAAACAAGAAATGAAAGAGAGAGAATAAAAAGAGAACATAGATCATTTTTTTCTGCATCTACTATTGTTTTTAATTTTAAAGATGATGACAAATGGGGGAGAAAAGAAAAACGTCGAATACTATTAACCGACTCTTATAAAAATTTACTTGCTACCGATAAGGAAACTTCCTATTATTCAGTAATTAGATTTGGTGGTTCTGATGTTATTATAAACTGTAAATTTAAGATTATTGTCGGAAGTGATAAAAACTTTAGTAATACCGATACTATTGAGGCTTGGGTAGATTTTTTCGAAAAAGACGAGGAAATATTGATACCGTTGTGTTCTTCAAAACTGGGACAGTATCAACCATGGGTAAAAGAAATCCAAGCGGAATACTATACTCCTGCAAATGAAAAAGTGAAATTCATTCAATCAGAAGTTGACAATACTAGAAAACACGTGTTCATCGACGGAAAAGAAGAACATATTATTGAACATGAAACTATCTATACTGCGTGGGCCCAGAAAAGTATGTAAGTTAAACGCCATTGTTGGCGTTTTTTCTTTTGCTCCAAAACAAACACAAATAGTCGGAGGTGGCAGGTGATGTAGCAAGTGGCGGAAAAGCATATTCAGGCTGAAAAAGATTATGTCAAAGGCATGAAATATAAGGACATTGCTGAAAAATATGGTGTGTCTTTAAATACGGTCAAGTCATGGAAAAAGCGTTACGGTTGGACGCGTGAAAAGGGTGCGCACAAAGAAAAAGGTGTGCACACAAAAAATAAAAGGGGCGCACCTATAGGAAATATAAATGCAAAGGGAAATAAAGGTGGTGCGGCTCCAAAAGGCAACCAGAACGCATTGAAGCACGGCTTCTTCTCGAAATACATCCCGCAAGAAACACTTGAAATCATGGGGATGTTGGAAGAGAAAAGTCCTACTGATCTTATTTGGGATCAGATCATGATTCAATACGCTGCGATTATACGAGCGCAGAAAATTATGTTCGTTCAAGACAAGAATGAAATGATAAAAGAGCTCAAAAAAGAGAAAACCGAAGTAGAAGTGACTGGCGAAAAAGAAGATGGAGAGGCTATCACGGTGCCGACTTATGTCGAACGAGAATACGAATTCCAATTCGCTTGGGACCGTCATGCTACCTTCTTGAATGCACAGTCAAGAGCCATGAGTGAGTTGCGGGGGCTGATTAAGCAGTTCAATGAATTAGCTCATGAAGATGATGAGCGCCGCTTGAAGCTGGAACACATGAAGTTGAATATAGAGAAAACAAAAGCTGAAATTAAGGAGATTGCCCAAGAAAGTGGGACGAATCAAAAAGTTATCATTGTCAATGATTTAGATGAAATGAGGTCGGTTCTTGATGAACGTAATAAAGATAACTGACCTTATTAATCCAATATTCTATAGCTTTTGGCTCAACGAGAAGCCTAATTCCATCTTAAAAGGTGGCCGCTCGTCAATGAAATCATCGGTTATATCGTTGAAATTGGTCACGGACTTTATCGCCGATCCAAGTGGCAATGTGGTTATTCTGAGAAAAGTCGCTAAGTACCTTTCTACATCAGTATACGAACAAATCAAATGGGCTATTTACATGTTGAAACTCGAAAACGAGTTTTATTTTGGTAAATCGCCGCTCATCATCCGACATAAACGGACGAATACAGCCTTTTATTTTTACGGCTGTGATGATCCGATGAAAATCAAGTCAGCGAAGATCGCGAAAGGCTACGTGATGGCGTTATGGTTTGAAGAGTTAGCGGAGTTTGACGGGGTCGAGGATATTGATATTGTATCAGATACCTTCATTCGTCAAGATTTAGGTGACAAAGAGGTAAAAGTTTATTACTCCTACAACCCGCCTCGTAATCCTTACGAGTGGGTTAACGAGTGGGTTGAGAGCAAACGGAATGACCCGGATTATTTTATTCATCATTCCACATATTTGGACGATGAAAAAGGTTTCCTATCAAATCAGCTTTTGCGAAAAATCGAGCAGTATAAAGAAAATGATTATGACTATTGGCGTTGGATGTATAACGGCGAAGTCATCGGTCTTGGTGACATGGTTTATAACATGAACCATTTTCACGGAATCGACAAATTGCCGGACGATGATGATATATTGCTTATCGATACTGCCATAGATACTGGGCATCAAGTATCAGCGACGACATATTTAGCTGTTGCTTTAACTAAGAAACAAAAAGTCATTCTTTTAGATACATGGTATTATTCACCGGAAAACAAAGTTATTAAAAAGGCTCCTAGTGAATTATCAAAGGATTATTACGATTGGTATAAAAACATACAAGAAACTTATAAAAAGCCCATCGATATGCAAACGATTGACAGCGCAGAGGGTGCTTTAAGAAATCAGGTGTTCAAAGATTACTCCATTCGACTTCATCCAATCGCTAAGAAGAAAAAAGTGGACATGATTGAGAATGTTTATGACTTGCTCGCACAGGGCAGGTTTTTTTATTTGAATACCAAAAACAATGAAATTTTTATTGAAGAACATAAAAGGTATCAATGGGATCCCGAAACATTACAAAGCGATGATCCGAAGGTCATTAAAGAAAATGACCATACGTGTGACGCGTTTCAATATTACATTAATGACAATCTTCAAAAACTTGGGTTGAAATATTAAGGCGGTGAGGACAAATGTTTCAAAGCCTCATTATGAAAACAAGGAGGTGGCTATATAGGGTGGGGATCTTGAAAGGAATTCAGAATTTGAATGAGTTGAAAGATGTCAATATCAGTGAAGAAATGTACCAACAAATAGACGTTTGGAAAGCCCTCTATAAGGGATATTACGAGCCTTTTCATAAACTAAGATATAAAACCATTGACGGATGGAAAACTCGCAAAATGGACACGCTGCAAATGGCGAAAATCGTATCTTCTGAAATGGCTGGGTTGGTGTTCAACGAAAAGTGCGAGATTAGTATATCCGATGAAAATTTATCTGATTTCATCGATGAAGTTTTCGAAGATAACAAGTTTTACAAAGAGTTTCAAGACTATATCGAGTATATGTTTGCTTATGGCGGCGCTGTTATCAAGCCGTATGTAAAAGACGAAAAAGTCATGCTGTCATTAGTGACGGCTGATTGTTTTATCCCAATCAGTTGGCATAATGACACAATTTTAGAAGGAGTTTTCATATCTGAATATATAAAAGGGAACAAAACTTATACACATTTAGAATGGCATACTTGGGAAGGGAATGTTTATGTCGTTCGCAATGAGTTATATGAATCAAACGGCTCTGATTTGGGCGTAAGGGTTCCGTTGAGCATTCTTGCACAATTATATGGTGTACAAGAAGAAACCAGAATTTCAGGGTTAAAAAAATCTATTTTTACCTATATTAAACCAAACACAGCGAATAATATCGACACTCAAAGCCCGTTGGGTATCAGTATTTATGCCAATGCTCTTGATACCATGAAGGCGCTGGATACGGCTTTTGATTCTTTCAACCGGGAATTTAGACTAGGGAAGAAAAGGATTGTTGTCCCAGCGCACATGGTTAAAACGGTCGTTAACCCGCAAACAGGTGAAATGTATCGTTACTTTGATTCATCAGATGAAACATACGAAGCTTTTAATAGTGGAAATATGGACAAGGACGAAATTAAAGACATTTCCGTTGAATTGCGAGTGGAGGAGCATATTTCAGCTATAAATGCATTGCTCAATCTATTTGCTATGCAGACCGGATTTTCAACTGGTACTTTTAGTTTTGATGGCCAAGCCGTAAAGACAGCAACCGAAGTTGTAAGTGAAAACTCAAAGACTTTCAAAAACAAGAAATCTCACGAGATTATAATTGAAGAAGGAATTAAAGAGATTATTGATTCTATTATTGCTGTTGCTCAATTGTATGGTCTGTACAACGGACCAAATGAATATGAGGTATCTGTGGCTTTTGATGACAGTATTGTTGAAGATCAAGGAGCCGAAATAAACAAACAAATTCAGCTTGTTTCCAATGGATTAACAAGCAAGAAACGTGCGATCATGAAAATTCATAAGTTAACGGAAGAAGAAGCACTGAAATTGCTTCAAGAAATAAGAGAAGAACAGCAGACTGCAACAGCCGAAGCGATTGATTTTTTTGGAATGAATAGGCAAGGTGGAGACTAAGAATGGATCCACTGAAACAACAACAATTAGCTACGCCTATAGTTGAGGTTTTTCTTGCGATTGAAGAGCAACTTCTTATGAACATCGCTAAACGCTTGAGACAACACCAGACGTTACTAACGGAAGATGACATATTAGCATGGCAAACAGAGCAATTAAGCATGTTAGGTAGTCTTACCCAAGAAAATATCATTACGATTGCCAAACATTCTGGAATGGCTATTAATGAAGTATCAAAGGCGCTTGAAAAAGCAGGATACACAGCCGTCGGAGAATTTGAAGGAACATTGCAAGAAGCTGTCCAAATGGGGTTACTCATTCAGCCGCCAACCATTGAGCAAAGCGCGGCATTGGAAAATATTTTGCTTGCCTATCAAGCACAAGCAAAAAACATATTTAACCTTGTCAATACAACCTTGCTGCAACAATCACAACAGGTCTATTTAGACATTGTGAACCAAACGATAGGTAAGGTATTAGCAGGTGTTCAAACCCCATTTCAGGCCATGTCAGATGCAGCTAAACAATGGGCAAATAAAGGTATTCCTGCATTAGTAGATAAAGCAGGCAGGCAATGGAGTACCGAGGCATACATGAATATGGTTGTGCGTTCCACTGTTTCAAACGTTGCCAATGAAATGCAAATGACGCGGTTTCAAGAATATGGTGTGGACTTGGTGGAAGTATCCAGTCATGCTGATTCTCGTCCATCTCATGTACCGTATCAAGGGAGAATTTATTCTATAAGCGGCAGGCATCCGAAATATCCTCCACTAAGCGAGACGGGATATGGAACAATCGAGGGAATCGGCGGGATCAACTGTCGGCATGTTCTCTATCCATTTATCGAGAGAGTGAGCAAGCAAAGGTTTTTTCCATATGATGTTAAAGAAAGCCGTAAATCCTATGAACTTTCTCAGAAACAGCGAAAGCTAGAACGCGATATTCGTAAGGCAAAAAGAGAACTATCCATGATGGAAGCACTAGGCGATCAAGAGGGAATAGATGCTGCTAAGAAAAAAGTCAGAGATAAACAAAGGAATATGCGTGAATTTATTTCTTCTACTGGTCGTACTAGAAATTATAGACGTGAACAAATATCATCTTTAACGAAGAAAGAAATACAAGGTGAATACAATAAAAAGATTGAAAAAATAAAACAAAACATCAAAAATAAAATTGCCAATGGCGAAATTTCCACAAAAATTAATCCTGAAAAACAAGCGCGCCACATGATTGGTAACCCAGCATATGAAGCGTACAAACACAAATTGTCTAAAAAAGGATTACATGGTCCTAGTTATTTAACGATTAGCCAAGAGGAAGCACAAGAATTGGTAAATAAATATGCTGGTACAGGTGATTTGAAAATAAGTAAATTTAAGTTTCAAAATAAAGAAACGATTATACAAAATGATAAGAATATAGGTTATTATGTAGATAAAGATGGGAATCATATTTTGACCAGTAAGTTTGATATCCGCTACTCCAAAACAGGTGTTCATATTTTTCCTTCTAAGGGGTGATTGGATGAACAGGGAAGAGATAACGCTTTTTTTAGATAAAATGGTAACGCTTATCGATGAAACAGGTCAACAATATAATGGTTTTCTAACCAATTATATCGTTGAACTTGATGATGAAGACAATCTTATTGAAACCGTAGATTTAAAACCAGAAGATGCAATTGGTTATCGTTTTGAATTTCATTTAAATCAAATAAAAGAAATCATATTAATTTAAAAGGCCCATGTCAATTTGAAAATGATGGGGCCTTTTTTATGGCGAGGAGTTGAAATATAGTTGCTTATTTCCAAAAAAGAATTTGAAGAGCTGAAAAAGAAAGTGGAAGAGCAAGAGCAGATTATAAACAATATGATCAATCATCTAGTAAAGCTGCAGCAAGAAGTGAATGAATTGAAAAAGCCGAAAGAACCTCAATATTTTGGGTAGGTTCTTTTTTATTTTGTCCGTTTATGTGTAGTGGACGTTAAATAAAACACAAGGAAATTATCCGTAATGGAGGGTTTTATATGATTAAAAATAGATTTTTACCATTAGATTTACAATTTTTCGCCGAAGAAGGCGGACAAACCGGTGACCAGCAACCGGAACAACAACCTGCTGGGGGGGAACAAACAGAACAACAAGAGCAACAGCCAGCAAAAACATTTACGCAAGAAGATGTTAACAATTTGATTGCTAAAGAATCCAAAAAAGCACAGGAAAAGCTTTTAAAACAGCTTGGCATTGATGACTTCAAGAACGCAAAAGAAGGCCTTCAAAAATTCCGAGAGTGGCAAGAATCACAGAAAACCGAAGCTGAAAAGCAAGCCGAACGATTGCAAGCTTTGGAGCAGGAAAAGGATACTCTTGCCGAAGAAAACGCAACGCTGAAAGCTCAACTATCAGCACTAAAAGCCGGAGTAAATGCTGATTCGGTTGAGGATGTTGTTGTATTAGCAAAAAAACTAGTCAATGATGATGTGGATATGGATGCAGCTATTCAAAAAGTGCTTGAGAAATATCCGCTCTTTAAAGGTCAGCAAGAACAGCAACAAGAACAAAAGCCATCATTTACTACTGGGCAACATCAAAAACCTGGAAAACTGGATGACTTTGCTGCTGTTTTACTAGGCAAAAAATAATATTTTAGGAGGATGAGTAAATTATGGCAATTAACTACGCTGAACGTTATCAAGCTGAATTAGATCAAGTGATTAAACAAGCTACATTAACAAACGTTTTGGAAACACAAAATGTCAACTGGATGGGCGCAAGAACTTTCCATGTTCCGACTTTATCTGTGTCTGGTTATAAAAATCATAGCCGGAACGGTGGATTTAATCGCGGCACGGTTGATGTAAACTGGGAACCATATACGCTTGGATTTGACCGCGATATTGAATTCTTTGTTGACCAAATGGATGTAGATGAATCCAATCAAGCTGCAAGTGCTGCCAACATTACAAGGGTTTTCTTAACTGAAAAAGCAGGTCCAGAGATTGACGCTTATCGTTTCTCTAAATTAGCAACAAAAGCAATTGAAAAAGGAAATGCAACTGGTGAAGCTATTACTCCTGATGATGTTGTAACAAAGCTGAAACGTGACATTAAAAAAGTCCGCAAATACGGTACAGCTAATCTTACTGCATATGTTTCTACTGATGTTATGGACACAATCGAACAATATAAAGCAGGCAAAGGGCAAATTAGTCTTGACAATGCAGGTACAACCATTGAAACTCGTGTTACATCTCTTGATGGTGTACGTCTCATTGAAGTCTTTGACGTTGATCGTTTCCACACTTCTTTCGATTTTACTGATGGATTCGTTGCGGCAACCGGTTCTTATGCTTTGAACTGGATTATTGTTTATCGTGGTGCAGTCATCGCAAAAGCAAAATTAAATTCTGTATATCTATTCCAACCGGGAGAACACACTCAAGGTGATGGTTACTTGTACCAAAACCGTCTATATCACGATTTATTTGTGCTCAAAAACAAAGCTGATGGAGTGGTAGTATCTCATGGAACTACCGCAAAAGCTTGATAGGAGGTATTATGAATGGCTATTTTGCGAAAAGAAAATGTAATTTTGCGAGAAAATAATGAGGCTAAAATAAAAGAATTAAAGGCGGCTGGTTATGAAGAAGTAACGGAAGATGATTTAAAGCCGAAGAAAGCAACCAAAGCACCTTCTAAATAGGGGGTGCTTTTCTAATGTCTTATATTGATAAAGACTTTTATGACAATGTTTACAAAGGTGCGCCGATTGCCGATGATAATGAATTCAATAGACTTGCTGAACGTGCTAGCGACATGATCGATCAAATTACTCAATATGTTTTAAAAAATATTGAGTTTGATAGATTAGCACAAGTGCTGCAAGATATGGTGAAAAAAGCGACATGCGCACAAGTGGAATTTCTTTTTGAAAATGGAGAGTCCGTCATTCATGATAACGGCAATTTAAACAATGTCTCTGTCGGCAATTTCAGCTATTCTACCGGTAACGGCGGAAATAGTCGAATTAGCCCAGCTGTATATGATTATCTCAAATACAGCGGTTTGCTTTATACTGGGGTGCATACACATGGTGGTTAGACCTATCCCAAAAGCTGTTTTAATTCACCAATGCACATATGAGGAATTCGTTCAAGGTGATGGATTCAAAATGGAGGATGGATTCAAACCGCCCGTAACGTTGTCAAACGTCCTTATACAACCCAATACATCAAATCCTAACATTACAAGAAATGCTAATGGTGAGATACAGGTATTTCACTCCGTTTTATTTTTTGATGTAGTCAATTCATCTTCAAACGGTCCATTTGAATTCAAAGAAAAGTCAAAAGTGACGTTTGAAGGAAAAATAATGATAGTTGAAAAAGTCAGTCCGATTTATGCTTTCAAACTTCATCATTATGAGATTGGGTTGATTTAAATGATTAAGCTGGATGTAAAAGTAAATATCAATCAAAATCAATTGCAATCTGACATTGATAGGAGACTTGATAAGGCACAATATGCCTTAGATAACCAAGTCTTGAGAGACAGTAATTATTTCATTCCAAAAGATACAGGAAATCTTGAGAAATCAAGCTTTCTTCACAGTCAAATTGGTCAAGGCAAGATCGTTTGGAATACACCGTATGCCAGACGGCTTTATTACAATCCGCAATACAACTTTTCGAAAGACGTAAATCCAAATGCTCAAGGATTATGGTTCGAAGTAGCCAAAGCAAGATGGTATAACGAATGGGTTCAGGTGGCACAGAATGCTTACGACAAAGGATAGGGGGTGTTTGCTTGGATTTTCTTGCAAGGGTAAAAGATTACTTGGCAGCAAACATCGAACTGAATGCGCCCATAACAACGCCTATTCTTAGCGTGGATTCCAGTTCTATTGCTATCCGGCAGACACCTTCCAGTATAAATAGTCGTTATGTCGAAGGAAAAATAACGAATTTTAGCTTTCAGGTGCTTGTAAAAGACACCAGTCATGTAAAAGCATATAACACCATACAAGCTGTTTTTAAGGCGCTTGATGGACTTCCGAAGGGCTCAATTACAAGCTACGATGGGAGTTTTTCTTTTATCAAATGTGAATGTACCACATTGCCAAATTTTGTAGAAAAAACCGACAAGAATGAGTATATTTACACCGCAATCTTCCAAAGTGAGCTTGAAGTATAAAGGAGTGATAACGAAATGTTTGAATTGATGAATGCTCATAAGTTTGAAATTCAAACGGGAATAGACGCAACAACACAAGAGCCTATTTATTCGCGGATTGCAAAAGGAATCACAAATGTTGAACCTAACAATAATGAAGAATTGGCGCAAGATCGGTACCTTGATGGCGATGGATATGGTGAAACGGATGTTATAGGCGCTCAGTTAGTTCTCTCTTTTACTGGTCACCGGTATTACGGTGATGCAGCGCAAGATTTCATTTTCGGAAAATTGCTAGATTTAGGAGCAAGTCGCCGTGTACCTTTTCGTTGGACTGAACCGGATGGCGGCATATTTGAAGGCGAATGTACAATTGCAAACATTTCCGGACCTTCCGGTGATGCAGGGGCGAAAGGTGAATTTAGTTTCGAAATTCATTTTAACGGGAAACCAACATATACATCACCAGATGCCTAATATTTGAGAGTCGCAACGGCGGCTCTTTTTTATTACCGAAAAAATAGGAGAGTGACGAGTATGAAAAAATTTGAATTCAGAAAGAGTTATGAGGAAATAGAAATTGCAGGAAAAATATATCGTATTGATTTTACTGACGAAAAAGTCATGGAATATCAAAAGAATTTTTCACGTTTCTATCAGGAAGCACAAGAATTGAATAATCTTGATATCGAAAGTCTTTCAGATGAAGAGCAACAAACAATTATTAGCAAGCAACGTAAAAACATGAAAATCGTTACTGAGAATCTGCTTGGTGAAGGCACATTTGAAGAATTATTTGAACTGTCGGGGCGTTCAACCGTCAATTATATGGAACTTCTTTTGTTCCTTGGTGAAGTGATGTCTGAACGAACGAATACCATTAAAGAGGATGCACGTAAAAAATATGTGAAGAAGAAAAAATGATGAGTGGGTTTCGTCTTACATCAACCTTTGACGATTGCTTTGAATACAAAGGAAAAACGATTCATTTAGATTTATCTTTTGACAATGTTTTACGAGTATTCGAATTGTTTTCAGATGAAATGTTCTTGGTTGTGGAGAAAATTGAAGTAGCCCTTGAAATGTTAGTTTTAGAGTTTGAGCTAGTCAAGGACGTGGATTTAGAAGAGAAAAAGGCTTTGCTCTTTTTTATTTTGAAGGAGTTTTTAGACATAGATTTAGAGGGGAGAAGTGAAGTAGCAGAAAAGAAAATATTCGACTTTGAACAAGACGCGGGGTTAATCTATGCGTCTTTTTTGCATGCTTATGGGATTGATCTCTTTGAACAACACGGCAAACTGCATTGGAAAAAGTTTTTGCAATTGTTGCAACATCTTGATGACAAATCAAAATTCAAGGAAGTTGTGAACATACGGAAAATGCCGATGCCGAAACCTGACAAGTACAATACTGAATACCGGAAACAAATTGCTGTGATGAAGCGGATTTATGCCCTTGATCAACCGGAAAACGAAGAGCAGATGCAAGCAAAAATCAATAAAGTGTTTGATACGCTTGCAAGTACTTTTAAGAGGGCAGGTGAGATAAGTGACAGCAGATGGCCGCATAGAAATAGATACACAGATCAATCGAAATAATGTAACGCAGGAATTAAGAGCTTTGAAAAGAGAAATACGCAATATGGGCAACGAGATGAAATTGGCAAATGAAAAAGCCTTATTACCATTTCGAAAGCAAATGTTAGAAGTAGAAAAAGGCTATTATTCGCTTGCTCAAAGTATGGGATCATATACCGGAACTAATCAAGAATTTATGGATCAAGTCCAACAACTTGGAGCCGAATATAAAAAAGCTTCAGACGCGATGATTAATGCAAATAAACTTGCTATGGCGTCAATGATCCAAACAGCAGGGCAAATGATGAACATGACCACACAAGCGCAACGTATAAGTGATAACTATACTCGAATGGCAAATCCTATCTATAACGTAAATAAAGCTGGTCTAGCTGTTGCTGATTCATTAAACAAAATTGCTAATAATGGTAATGCTGCTGTTTTGTCCCTTAAAATGCTCGGACCGAATGCAAGTATGAAAGAATTATTAAACATGCAAACAATGATCAATCAAGGCTTAATGCGTTTCAGCATGGTAGCTTTGGCTGCACTGGCTACAGGAGTAATAGTCTATGGTGGACTACATAAGGCTGCCATGGAATCAAATGAAGAATATAAAAAATCATTCGAAACAATGGTTTCAAAACTAAAAGAAGCATTTCAGCCGATGGTTGAAGTTTTCGCTGATGTTATGACAAAAGTATACGATTTTGTCAGCGCGATTGCCGATATGATTATTAAATTCAATGAAGCCCATCCAACATTGGCTAAAATCATACAAGGTTTCCTCATGCTTATTCCTGCATTAACTTTAGTACTATCACCACTCGCGATCGGTATCGGGCTATTTAACGGCATGCTCGCAGCGTGGTCAAGCATTTGGATGTTGATAGGTCCACTAGTCACCGGTTTAGCTGCTATGAGTGCAACAGTCTGGGTTGTAGCAGGTGCCATTGTTGGGTTAGTGGCCGTTGGTGTTCTTTTGTATAAAAATTGGGACGAGATTAAGGAGTATTTATTAAAAACGTGGGAAGCTATTAAATCAGTTGCCTTGTCTGTTTGGGGAGGCATAAAGGCAGGTTTGTCATCGGCATGGGAGGCTATTAAATCAGCAGCTATCTCGATTTGGGATGGGATTAAAGAGTTCTTTAGTACATTATGGACTTCAATCATTGAAATAGCTTATTCAATTTGGAACCCAATAGCTGAGTTCTTCAGTAATTTATGGAACTCGATCCTTGAAACTCTCAAAAATATATGGAACAAGATTAAAGAGACAGCGATTGCAATTTGGACACCAATTTGGGACTATTTTGATGAAATTGTATATGCATTTCTTGAGTTATTCCAAACAGTTTGGCAAGCAATTGTGATTGTCTTATCTGAAGTATGGAACAACATTAAAGAAACTGCAATAACAGTTTGGAATGCAATAAAAGAGTTCTTCCTATCTTTACTTAACCAAGTAAAAGACAATTTTTTAGCAATATGGAATGAAGTAAAAACAGTTCTTCAGACAGTTTGGAATACAATCAAGTCTGTTGCCGAACCAATCTGGAATGGCTTGAAAGAATTTTTCATAAACTGGCTTAACTCCATAAAAGAAACTTTTTCGGTAATTTGGAACAATATTAAATCTGTTGTTCAGTCTGTATGGAATACAATTTATTCTGTTGTGTCAAATATCGTAAGCTCAATCCGAACTGCTATTTCAAACGGGTTTAATGCTGCTTGGAATACAGTTGGTTCAATAATGAACTCAATTAAGTCAACGATTACAAACATCTGGTCTTCAATCGTGTCAATAATGGAAGGATGGATTGACAAGTTTCAAAACATTGGATCTGACATTGTAAAAGGATTGTGGAACGGAATTAAGTCAATGGCTAGTTGGATTAAAGATAAGATCATAGGTTTTGCTAATGGAATCACTGACGAGATTAAAAACTTTTTTGGCATTCATTCACCTTCAACGTTATTTGCTGAATACGGTGGTTATCTATCTGAAGGATTAGCCATCGGGATCACAGCCGATTCGAAGTTAGCAGAAAATAGTATGTTAGACTTGGCTGAAAGAATTTCAGGAGTTGGGGAAAGGTTGGGGCAGTTAGTATCTGGTTCGTTAATACCACAACCTATCCTAAGCTTTGGTGGTGCAAATAACGCCAACGGTATGTTGTCTGAAAACGGAGAAGACAGCACTACGATTATTATTCAAAATATGAATGTTCGAAGTGATCAAGATATTCTTCGTATTAGCCGTGAATTATATAGTTTACAACGTC
Organism: Anoxybacillus sp. UARK-01; assembly: GCF_002075365.1. NCBI lineage: Bacteria > Bacillati > Bacillota > Bacilli > Caryophanales > Anoxybacillaceae > Anoxybacillus > Anoxybacillus sp. UARK-01. Next base: position 44,961 of record NZ_NASY01000003.1, read on the forward strand.
AGAGCAAACGAAGCCGGGGTGAGAGATGATGACATACTTTTTATTTGGAGGAATGGCTAGTCGCGATTTTTCTTTGCGCCTTTCGAACATTTCTCGGCCTCTACTACCGGAAATACATGATCACTATGAACAAATCCCGGGACGACATGGATCATACCTTTTCCCGCAACCATTTGGTGATCGAGTGGTTAGCGTATCTTGTTGTTTAAAAACGCGGACAATAGCAGAAAGGATAGAAATAGCTCGGCGTATAAGTGCTTGGTTGTCAACAAACGAGAAAGATATGTTGTCTTTTAGTGATGAGCCAGATGTGTTTTATCTGGCGAAAGTCAACAAAGCTCCGGATTTCGAAGAGTTTTTAACTTTTGGACGTTTTACGGTGGAATTTCTTTGTGAACCGTTTAAGTATTCTGTTTTTAGCAAACAAGTTGTCTTTGAAATGGACTCCAATAGTGTGCAGTACATTTCAAACGGCGGCACGGCAGAGACCTATCCGTCGCTCGTGATTGAAGCAGCGCATGGGGAGATTCAAAACCCGAAAATCACAATCAACGACAAATATCTGTTGTATAACGGCGCTCTAACCCCTAACTCTGCAATCGAAATCAACACGGAGAGCTTTTTAGCAACGAAAAGCATGGAACGGGATATTGTCACAACCGGCGCATATGACACTGCAGAAAATAATATTCTGTCGATGGTTGATGGCGAATTCGGTGCGCTTTTCCCTGGTGGAAACACTTTTGCATATAGCAGTGCAAACGGCCAACGGGCTCGAATTCGTCTTGTTTGGCAAGAACGATATCTATAAAGGAGGATAACGCATGGCACAACAAAATGGACGTTTGAATACGGATTTAGACAATAAGTTGACATCATCCTATTACGATGGTGCGAAATGGCACATGTTCATGAAGGCGTTGAATGCTGATATTGAAGCGTTGGGATCGACGACAGATCCAGCTACAGCGCAAACAGTCATTGGGTTGTTGAAAGCGTTAATCGCGAAGCTACCAAGTGCGCTACAAAGCGATGCAATTAAAAGTGTCTTGACCGCACCGATCCCGGCCGGAACGAATAAAATCGGGTCTGTTGATATAGCCAACAGCCCAACTGTTCGTGTAGATAGTGCAACGCCGGTCAATGTGAGTATTGTGCAACCTGTTGTGTTGCAAGTAGCGAAAGTGTCGCCAACAAACATGAAATCAGCAATCAAAACAGCGGCGAACGCCAATGTAAGCGAGTTGATTATATCGTTATCGTCCGTGCAAGGACGGATTGTGGAATATATTATTACTGCTGACGCGGCAAACGCTGCGCCTGTTTACATCGGTGAAAATGGTGTGGATAGTACGAAAGGCATCCCTGTCGCTCCTGGGCAACAACTCCGTTTACAATATGGGAATGAATTATACTTTTGTGCTCAAAATACGACAGATAAAATCAGGGTAACAATCATCAGTGCAACATAAAGGAGCGTAGGTATACGCCCCTTTTTTATATTTTTAGAGAGAGAGGGGAGTATCTTACGTGATTGTGTCTGAATTAAACAAACTATTTCAAGGACAGCAATGGAATCAAGGAACGATCAACAACCTTGTTTTAAGTCCGAACGGTCTTATGCTTGAAAGCTATCAAACTGGCGGAATTAGTACAATTATAGATGATTTTGAAGGTGAACAGCGGAAATTTGCGTTTGCAGGGGACTGGCAACGTACGACAGCGCGGAAGGCAGGAGGATTGTATTCTTACACAAATAAAGATATAGGGGACAGCCAAACAAACGCGACGGAAATAACCGTTAATTTACCACAGGGCGGGTGTATTGAATTTGACTATTTAGTTAGTAGTGAAAGCGGTTATGATTATTTAAGGTTTTATATTAACGGAGTAGAACAATTTAAAGACAGCGGCAATAATACAAGTTTTAAACACTTTACAAAAGATTTAACACCGGGGACATATACATTTAAATGGCAGTATAGCAAAGATGGAAGCGTAAGCAGCAATGATGACCAAGCGTATATTGACAATCTTTCCATCACTGGTGTAGATACAACGATGACAAAGTATCGAACAAGCGGGACGTGGGTTGCCACGATTACAAATGATATGGTGCGAAACGTAACGGGAAGCCGAGTGATAATTGACTATGAAGCGCCAATAGGCACGGACGTGATCGTAGAGGTATCGATGGACGGAGTGGAATGGTACGAGGTGACTAACGGGGAGTCGTTGCCGGATGCTATACAAAACTTTCAAAACCTCAAGATCCAAGCGACACTACAAACGAATAACGACCAAGTAACTCCTGTACTCAAAAGCATTGGTATATCCATTTGGGAAGATGTTACAGGGGTCAAAGTGTTAGGGCGTCCGTCGAATGTGTATCGAGATATTATCCGTGTATATGGGCTCGATGGAAAGCTTGTTGCATATCTTGAGAACGCAAAAAATATTTATGCGGACGACTTTCTGAACGATAAGTCTCTGCTGTATTTTGAAATGCCGTTCAACGATCCAAAAGCTAGGCTCATTCAATACGATGGGCAACTAGTATATAAAAATCGGCGCTATATCGTGACGGAGATTGAGGACGGTATGGAGGAGAGCGGGGAGTTTACGTTTGCGGTTACGGCGGAATTGGCGTATGTTGAGTTGCTCAATAGGGTTTTTCCTGCTATTGAAATCAACGCAGAAGAATTGCGAGATGGGCTCGAAAAGATCTTGAACGGTACCGGCTGGAAAGTAGGGATCATCCAGGAAGGTTTTGAAGATGAGATTCTCAGCCTCAAGGAAAGTCGCAAAACGGCGCTGTGGCTTGTGCGGCAGGTAGCAAAGATTGTAGGGCTAGAAATTCAATGGGATAGCATGAATCGAATCATTAACCTAGTAAAGCGGATCGGCAGCAATCGCGGCGCCGGCTTTAGATACCGGAAAAACCTAAAAAGCGTAAAGCGGACCATTACGCCGCCGGAGGCGACCGTCATTATACCATACGGAAAAAACGGCCTAACGATTGCGGAAGTGAACGACGGAAAAAACTATGTAGAAAATTACGATTGGTACGTTATGCAGGGCGTCAGCTTATCGGAGGCGCGGCAAAAGTACCGGAAAGAGTACATTTTAGAGGACGAACGCTTTATTTTACCGGGTAACTTGAAACGGTATGCAGAAGACTTATTAAAAGAGATGGCTTTCCCACGGATAAGCTACCAAGTAACGGTATTAGATTTATCCGCGATCACCGGCCTAGAGGAGGACCGTTTTTATCTAGGCGATGACGTCAGGATATACAATGAGGACCTAAATTTAGACGTTACCACGCGGATTTTGCGAATGAAGGTTTACCCGCAAGAGCCGTGGCGAAATGAGGTAGAATTAGGATTTTTAGAACCGGGATTAGGCGACGTTTCTAATGACAGTATTAGCAGCGACGTACAAGCAGCGCAGCCCGATTTGCTTTTTGCGACGTCCGGGGCCGCAAAAACGATAGGGACAAGCCCACTTTTTCCGTTGCAAATAAGCATAACGAATTTTGGCAGCACTAATGCACAAATTGGCTTAATGTTAATTTGTGAAGCAAAGACAGCGCTAACGCTTACAGTTAAAATAATGATGAACGGTACCGACATAGGACCGCCGATAAAACAGTATATGCCGGCGGGCTGGCACAGTATAGGGCTGCCGTTTATCATCGCACAAATGCCAAGCGGTACCGGTATGCTAGAGGTCCAAATGTTCACAAGTACCGGCACGATCGACATACCACAAGACGGCCTGCAAATGTTTGTATATGCACAAAACTTGTTAGGCGGCATATCGTCCGAAGTGCCGCGACCAAGTGTGGCGGAAATCTATAGCTTTAACCAAGCAACCTATACGATCCGCACGAGCCAAACGGTTAGCATTGTCATCGAAGAAAACCCGATCATGCCAGCAGTACAGCAGCAACACAGTATAAGCTACACGGACATTGAGACGCACGAAACGATTAACACAACGATGCGATAGGAGGATGGAGGAATGATCCGACAAAGCAAAGCGACAAAACGAAATTTTATAACCGGCGAAGCGATCGAAATAATTAAAGAAAAGCCCCTAAAAGACGTTAGGAGCGTCCATACTATTGAATTATTCGATGAAGTAACAGGGAAGTTGATCGAGCGGGTAAAAAGCGAAAACTTTATTTCTAAAGTCATGGAGGAACTACAACGGCAAGCCGCGCTATTTGCTTTTCTTACAGAATATGTAACGACAAGCGGATCAAGTATTCAATATAGAGGGCCGCTATATGATTTAGCGAAATATGATGTAGTATTTAAAAATTTAGATATGTCATGGGTTACTGACCGCGCTTTTCCTATGAGTTGGTTAGTTTTAACCGATTATGACGGCCCGGAGGATCCAGAAAACGAGATTATTATGCGGGGGCGCATTATTGGATATGCCGGCAGATATATCACATATGCAGGTAGTGATACTAAACAGGGATCGTTAAACACCGCAGAAAGTTTTGTAGAACCTCAACATATTCATTTAGTTTACGATTGGCCGACACATGCAGCAAACGGAACTTTTCAAAGTGTTTATTGGAACGACAATTATGACAGGAACTTTTCTTTGGGGCTTATAGGAAAAAAAAATCTTCAAATATCCGCGCCGAATGGGTATTTGTTTCTCGATTATCAAATAGCAAAAGTAAAAAACGGGAAATTGTATTTTATGGGGAAAGAAGCACAAACGAATAAAGTAGCTATTTTAGTTTATGACTTGAATATCCAAGCCCGGACGATTACAAACGGGCAAGTTTATGCGCTGTTGAATACTACTTCCGGTTTTTCCAGTTTTGAGATAGCGCCAAACGGGGATATTTACCTAACTAGCGGCGATTATTTATATTGTTATGGCCAAAACGGATCACCAAAAAATATACCGGGAACGTCCCAAACATCTAGAAGATACACAAACTATTTGTTTAGCCTATTCGCTATTGTGGGGCAAGACGTTTATATTGAATCGCGCACAAGCTACTATAACGATATTCAAATAAATCGCTATAACATCAATGATTTGGTGAACCCGCTAGACGTTAAAGTGATCCCACGGGCGTTCGTTGACGCTTATCAAAAAAATGGTATCGGTATGCACTATATACCGGACCTAGATATGCTAGTGATGACGATAGAGGGATACACATATTTTGTTGATCGTACAATGTTGAATTTATCGAAAAATACACCGGTTAGAACAACTATAAATAGTTTGTCCGCCATAACATACGACGCGACAAAAAAACAATTTATAGAAATACGCCAAACAACACCGGTTATTAACGGTCAAAATGATTACACGAAACGCGACGTTATAATACAACCGTTAGGATTTATAGGCGCGCGAAACCTATTGCCTAGCCCTGTCACAAAAACCAATACAAACACGATGAAACTAACCTACGATCTTTATATAGATAGTTATTAGAGGTGAAACAAATGGAGAGACTCGACGTTATTTACAAAACCGGCGCAGCTGTCATCGGTGCCGTGGTCGGTTTTTTGTTTGGTGGGTGGTCGGAACTACTCAGTATTTTGCTAGCGTTCGTGATCATCGACTATGTGACGGGAACGATGGCAGCATACAAAGAAGGTTCCCTGCGGAGTGCTGTTGGTTTCAAACGTATTCCGAAAAAGGTGATGATTTTCTTGCTTGTCGCTGTTGGTCATCTTATTGATCGTGTGGTCGGAACAAATGGACTGTTTCGCGATGCAACGATCTTTTTCTATTTAGCAAATGAGGCGCTTTCCATTATCGAAAATGCCGGCCGGATTGGGTTGCCAGTGCCGGAGCAAATGAAGCAGGCGATTGAAGTATTGAAAGGAAAAAGTGAAAAAGGAGTGGATAATGGTGAAAATCGTACTTGATGCAGGGCATGGTGGAACGGATAGCGGAGCTGTAGGGAACGGTCTACAGGAAAAAAATCTGACGTTAAATATTGTCAAAAAGATCGGGAATTTACTCGCTGAATACGAAGGGGTCAGCATTATCTACACGCGGACGGATGACCGTTTCGTGGAGTTGTCGGAGCGTGCGGCCATCGCGAACAGGGCGGATGCCGATTTTTTCTTATCCGTTCACATCAATGCCGGCAGTGGAACAGGATTTGAGTCCTACGTTTACAATGGCAATGTGAGCCCGTCGACCATTGCGTATCAGAACACGATCCACAGCGAGATCATGAAAGCGATCGCCGGCGTGCAGGATCGCGGTAAAAAGCGAGCCAACTACGCGGTACTGCGCGAAACGAAGATGCCGGCATTGCTCACAGAAAACCTGTTCATTGACAATGCGAACGATGCGGCCAAATTGAAATCAGAGCCGTTTCTGTTGCAAGTGGCACACGGCCATGTCGAAGGGCTTGCGAAAGCATTTGGCTTGAAGAGGAAAGCTACAGCTACACAACCAAAAACGAATGTAACACCTACTCAAGGAAAACTATATCGTGTACAAGTGGGAGCATTTGCTGATCGAAAAAATGCTGAGAATCTCGCAGAAGAATTGAAGAAAAAAGGATACCCAGCGATTATCGTGTAGTCCCTGCCAAACAGCAGGGGTTTTTTGTTTATACAGCTTACACGTATATTACAAACTAAACTTAGCTCAATAATAGAAATAGAACATAAAAAATCACATAAAAATCACATTCTTTTGGTTAAAATCTAAAAAAATATAAAAATAAATTCTTTGAAATGACCAAAAACCTTGTTAATAATAATATTTTTGAATAAAGGTGAAATTGCTCAAAAGGCGCGACATAATGGGCGGCATGATGTAATCATTGCCTAAATATCTTGGAACACTGGGGTTTCCCGGTGTTCCTTTTCTTTTTTGCCCACGAAATCGTCATCAATTGTCTAGAAGGCTTCTCGTAAGTTTTGCAGACCGAATCCCATTCTATTAAGCTTACATGGAAGAGCAGAACGTTTGGCATCATCAAGAGTCAGGCTGAAGCATTTTAACTTCCCTTCGAAAGAAGGCCCCCACTTCTAAGCGAAGCGTAGGTGGTGGGAGTATGTCCCCTCTAGCCATTAGTTATCTGACAAAGGAATCAAAAAAACGCTCATCTTTATGATGGTTGTGTTTCATCCATAAACTTCGACGGTCTTCATTTGGCTCAAAAGCGGTTCGTTTTTTCTCTTTATTACAACCTTTCTTTTGGTGACGGCAAGAGCGGTCCAACAGCCGTCCGTTTCCTTATGATAGAAAATAAAATGAACAGGTAGGACAGCTTATGTTGCTGAGCGATTTCCGGCATCTTGTAATGAAGGGCTATGATCCTTTTGAATGTTGAATAATCAATGATTCGTGTTATGATTTTAGTAAAGACGAAATTTTCAGAAGATATCAATCAAAACAAGGAGTTGAGATTTATTAGGTGAATAATAGTAGTGATAGACCTGATTTTTTATAAAAAGATGATCCGAGTAGCCGAGCATGTGAAAACAATAAAATCTATATAAAATAAATCATGCAGCTTAAAAACGGACCCAATCATTCTAGAAGGTAAGGTGACGGATGTTTTCACTAGTCAGAGAAGCTTGTGGCTAACCTCTTTTAGAGGCTCATCCTTCCAAAAATAAAATAACCGATTTCTTTTATTAAGAAAGAGATGGTCCTAGCATTATAATCACCAAATGGTGCTGTCATGAATCATGATTAAGAACATTTCATTAGAGGAGAATGAACATGCCCAAAAACGAAGAATTACATCCGGTCATTGGTACAATGGTTGAAAATATCGAAAAGGTGATCGTGGGAAAAAGAGAGGTTGCTACATTAAGCATTGTTGCGCTGTTAGCGCGTGGACATGTGTTGCTGGAGGATGTTCCGGGTGTTGGAAAGACGATGCTTGTTCGCGCATTGGCAAAATCCGTGAGCGCCCAATTTAAGCGGATTCAGTTTACGCCGGACTTGCTTCCAAGCGATGTGACCGGCGTATCGATTTATAATCCAAAAGAAGGCCAATTTGAATATAAACCAGGTCCCGTTATGGGGAATATTATTTTGGCTGATGAAATTAATCGAACGTCTCCTAGAACGCAATCGGCCTTGCTAGAGGCGATGGAGGAGGGAAGCCTAACGGTGGATGGTGTAACAAGGCCATTGCCGCGTCCTTTTTTTGTTATGGCGACGCAAAACCCCATTGAATATGAAGGAACCTACCCTCTTCCTGAAGCGCAGCTCGATCGTTTTTTGCTGAAGCTAAACATGGGATATCCCTCCATACAAGAAGAGATGGATATTTTGAACAAAACCGAAAAGGTGGTTCCTATTGATCAACTGCAACCAGTGATCACCATCAAAGATTTGCTTTTGTTGCAGGAAAAAGTACAGGAAGTGTATGTAGATGAACGTGTGAAACGCTATATTGTTGAAATCGTCCAACGAAGCCGTTCCCATGAGTCGATCTATTTAGGAGTCAGTCCGCGTGGATCGGTGGCATTAATGAAAGCTGTACAAGCATACGCATTCGTGCATGGACGTGATTTTGCCCTTCCAGATGATGTGCAATCTTTAGCTCCTTATGTCCTTGCGCATCGGATCATTTTGAAAGCTCATGCGAAATTTGATGGAATTTCTGCAGGGCATATCATTAGTGAAATTATTTCCAGAACGCCAGTGCCGGTGCAAAGGTAGGGACAGCCTGATGAAAAAACACAGGAAAAATTTGTGGCAATTCATAAGGGTGCTTGGATTGTTGGCGATTCTTTTTTCATATGCGATGTTTCAGGGAGGCTTCGTGAGCTGGTTTTTATTCTACAGTTTCCTCCCTTTTGGACTGTACGCTTTCGTTTTAATATTTTATCCCCTCCATTCGATAAAAGTAAAACGAACCTTTAATCAGAAGGTGTATTATTACGCAGGTGAAAAATTGCGGGTCACTGTGCAAATCGATTTACCGCGTTTTTTTCCGCTCATTTATATACTAGCCGAAGAAAAGCTGCCGCCGTCCTTAGCAAAAATGACGCCTTTTCGTACAGTGTTAATGCCCTTAGGACGGCGTATGTGCACATATGTATATGAAATGGATGAATTGCCGCGTGGAGAGCATATTTTCTCGGCCATTCATTTCAAAATCACTGATTTACTGGGAATGGTGGCAAAAGAAGCGATCGTTTCCACTGAAGATAGCATCCTTGTCTATCCGCGCTATGTCGAAATGAACGCTCGGAAAATGGGACAACAGTTGGATGACGGGTCTGTTGTATCGCCGCTTCCGCTCCATCGCGATACGGCAATGGCGATCGGCGCTCGCGAGTATACACAAGGAGACCGCTTTTCATGGATTCATTGGAAAGCATCGGCACGAAAAAACGAATTGATGACAAAAGATTTTGAAGAAAGGCAGAGCGAGGATCTTATGGTCTTTTTGGATCGCACTCCTACAGCCTTATTTGAAGAGGTTGTCACATTTACCGCTTCCTTTGTTCGAATGACGGTAAAAGCAGGAGTGAAAACCGGTCTCGTATCGGTAGGAAGGGATCGCATCGTGATTCAAGCGCAAAATGGAGAGACGCATTTACAGCGGTTATTTTATCACTTAGCGAAAGTGGCCTGTGATAGTCAGGAATCATTTGCACGCATCATGTATCGTGAGACTATGCAGTGGCCGTTATCGTTTTCCTTTTGCTGCATCACGTCGCAGCTGTATAAAGAAACTGCTTCCATCATGGCTGATTTAGCTTCGAAAAATCGCCGCGGTACGGTGGTTTTAATCAAAAAAGCAGAAGGCCAACTATCGAAAGAGGAGCGAGAATGGATCGAGATGCTTAGAAAAAAAGGGGTCACTGTAAAGGTAACGATGCCCCAGCACTTTGCTAATGCTTTCGTTGAGGGTGGGAAGTAAACGTGGAACAAAGCCGGATCAAAACATTTGCATACTATTTGTTTGCTTTTTGGCTGCTATGGGAATGGCTTGCGCCGCTAACTGTTGTATCGGATACAAAAAATATCCAAGTGTTTATCGTATTTGTTGCTTTTTACTTTCTTTTAGAGCTGTTGCGAGTGCCGCTCTGGCTGTCGGTATGTCTAAAAATCGGTTATCTTTTCTATGCGCTTAACGATTTGTTTTTTCATGCTCCATTTTTGTCCTTCCAATGGCTTTTCATGTTTGGAGAAGAAGCCGTTTATCATCTTTCATTAATCCGTCATTTTCAATGGGAAGACATGACCGATCGATTTCGTACTTTCCTATTTTTTCTGATGCTGTGGATGATGTGCTATCTTGTACAATATTGGCTTGTCAAACAGAAACGGATCTGGCTGTTTTTAGTGATGACTTTTATCTATGTCGCGGTGCTGGACACGTTTACTCCTTTTTCGGGGACTGGGGCGATTGTCCGGCTGGTAGGAGCAGGTTTTTTTCTATTAAGCTGGCTCCATTATGAGCGTTTGCCAGCAGCAAAGCAGCCTGCAAAGTGGTTGGTCATGGGGGCTTTCGCAGTAGGCGCTGCACTGCTTTGCGGGTACGCGGGCCCTAAGCTGGCTCCTCAATGGCCTGATCCTGTTGCATTTATTAAAAGCTATGCAGCGGAGGACCGCGAACAAGATCCGAACCAGTTTGCTGTTAAAAAGATCGGTTATGGAAACAATGATTCGCAATTAGGCGGTCCGTTCATTGCTGATAATACCGTTGTTTTTACAGCGGAGGATGAAGAAACTCATTATTGGAGAGTGGAAACAAAGGATATTTATACGGGAAAAGGGTGGAATATTAGTGACAGTGTTCAAGTGAAGACGTTTGAACAAGAGAATAACGTTCATCAATGGTTTGAAAATAGCGTTGAGAAAAAGCAGTTGGCAGCGCATGTGCGGATGGTTCAGCCGGCTTCTTATTTGGTTTATCCAGAGGGATTAAAAACCATTCATGCTTCAAAAGATATCGTCTTTCGCATGGAAGCGGCCAATGAAAAAATTTATCCGACAGATCGTGAGTCTTATCTCGTTCCTTTGCAGGAATATGAATTGACTTATGAATATCCGACCTTTTCGATTGAAAAATTGAAAGTCTCCCCTCCAGTAACAGATGAACAGATCTTAAAAAGGTATACACAACTTCCGGATCATTTGCCGAAAAGAGTTCAAGAGCTGGCTCAGCAAATTACAAAACAAGCAGCAACAACTTATGAAAAGGTAAAAGCCATTGAGCAATATTTTCATTTGAACGGTTTTGCCTATGAAACAAAGGATGTAGCTGTGCCAAGCAGAAATCAGGATTATGTCGATCAATTTTTATTTGAGACGAAAAAAGGGTATTGTGATAATTTTTCAACGGCCATGATTGTCTTGCTTCGTTCGATCGATATTCCCGCACGCTGGGTAAAGGGCTATACATCGGGGCAATGGGTCGATGAAACAGACGACGGCAAAGATCTATATCGAGTGACGAACAATAATGCCCATTCATGGGTGGAGGTATATTTTTCTAGAATTGGCTGGGTTCCATTTGAACCAACTCAAGGGTTTAATAATCCATACGAGTTTACGGAAGCTGAATCAGCTGTCGAATCAACTCCAGTTCCTGAACAGCAGCAAACACAAACGGCGCCGAATCGTACAAGGCTGGAGGAACAGCTGCAGCAGGATCGTCTTTCATCATCGCCGCAGCAGAACCAAGAACGCTTGCTTTCGATCGTCAATTGGAAGAGCGTTTTATCTCTAACGGTTTCGTTGATGGTTCTTACTATTCTGTTATATGGAACAAGAAGAAAATGGTGGCCGTATATCACATTGCTCCAGTTTAAATATCGGCATGGTGGAGATACATTTGTGAAAGCTTATGACGCATTGCTCCGCCATCTGAAAAGCTGCGGTTTAAAACGGAAGGAAGGGCAGACGTTGCGCCAATACGCAGCTTACATTGATAATTGGTTTGGGACGAATGAAATGAGCCAGCTAACACAGCTATATGAACGGGTGATTTATAAAAATGAAATAGTCGATCAGCAATGGGAAGAAGTGAAAGAATTATGGGAAAATTTAATTAAAAGAATAGCATCTTGACCGTAAAGGGAAAGAGTTGATAGAATGAATTAAAATTTAAGACGAAATCCCTTCGTATATCCTCGATAATACGGTTCGAGAGTCTCTACCGGGACACCGTAAATGACCCGACTACGAAGGCAGATGATGCTCTGTGCTAGAATTCTGCCTTCGTTTTTTTATGGAAGAAGGTAAGGATTCTAGTTTTTTATTACTCGATTGAGGTGATCATTGTGCAACAAAACCATGAAATGATCGTGGTGCTTGATTTCGGAAGCCAGTATAATCAATTGATTACTCGGCGCATTCGCGAGTTCGGTGTATATAGTGAGCTTCATCCGCACACGATTACTGCCGAAGAAATTCAAGCTTTGAACGCGAAAGGAATTGTGTTTTCGGGCGGACCGAATAGCGTATATGATGAAAACGCGTTTACATGCGACCCGAAAATTTTTGAACTAGGTGTGCCGATTTTAGGAATTTGTTATGGCATGCAGTTAATGACTCACCATTTAGGCGGGAAAGTGGAAAAAGCGACACATCGGGAATATGGAAAAGCAACAATCGAGGTGCAGCACGCTTCAAAATTGTTTGAAACACTCCCTTCCGAGCAAGTCGTTTGGATGAGCCATGGAGATTTAGTAACTGAAACTCCGGCTGGATTTACGGTCGATGCGACAAGCGTCTCATGTCCGATTGCGGCGATGAGCGATGAATCAAGACAGTTTTATGCGGTGCAGTTTCATCCAGAGGTGCGCCATTCCGTCTATGGGAACGATTTATTAAAGCGCTTTGTTTTTGATGTTTGCCAATGTCTCGGGGATTGGACGATGGAAAGCTTTATTGACAATGAAGTTCGCAAAATCCGCGAGCTTGTCGGCGATAAAAAGGTGCTTTGTGCCTTAAGCGGAGGCGTTGATTCTTCTGTTGCGGCCGTGCTGGTGCATCGCGCGATTGGCGATCAATTGACATGTATTTTTGTTGATCATGGTTTGCTACGCAAAGGAGAAGCGGAAAGCGTGATGAAAACGTTCCGTGAAGGGTTTCACATGAACGTGATCAAGGTCGATGCGAAAGAGCGCTTTTTAAGCAAGTTGCATGGCGTATCTGATCCAGAGCAAAAACGCAAAATCATTGGCAACGAATTTATTTATGTGTTTGACGATGAGGCGGCCAAGCTGGAAGGAATCGAATTTTTAGTACAGGGAACGCTGTATACGGATATTATTGAAAGCGGAACAGCGACAGCACAAACCATTAAATCGCACCATAATGTGGGCGGTTTACCGGAAGATATGAAATTCAAGCTTATTGAACCTCTTAATACTCTTTTTAAAGATGAGGTGCGTGCTCTTGGAACGGAACTAGGCATTCCTCATGAGATTGTTTGGCGTCAGCCGTTTCCGGGGCCAGGATTAGGTATCCGCGTGCTCGGCGAAGTAACGGAAGAAAAGCTGGAGATCGTGCGTGAATCAGATGCCATTTTGCGCGAAGAAATTAAAAAAGCTGGATTGGATCGTGAAATTTGGCAATACTTCACCGTTCTTCCTGACATTCGAAGCGTTGGTGTGATGGGAGATGCCCGTACGTATGATTATACAGTGGGGATTCGTGCGGTAACGTCGATTGACGGAATGACAGCAGATTGGGCACGGATTCCATGGGATGTACTTGAAATCATCTCTACACGTATTGTAAATGAAGTACCGCATGTGAATCGTGTGGTTTATGATATTACAAGCAAACCGCCTGCGACGATTGAGTGGGAATAAAAACGAACAAAAACGAACATTTTATAAAAAATGTTCGTTTTTTTATTGACTACCTTGATTTCGATTGATACAATAGAAATGCAAAAACGAATATTGTCAAAATGCGTCGTATAATCTCGGGGATATGGCCTGAGAGTCTCTACCAAGCTACCGTAAATAGCTTGACTACGGGGTATAATGAAGGAGAAAGTAGGTCTTCTTTATATGCTGTGTTAGAAGATGGTTCTTTCTTTATGTTCGTTATCCTTATAGTCAACGCTTCTGGTAGCATACCGGAAGCGTTTATTATTTTTTAAGGGGGATCGAGAAGTGAGAAAGTATTTCCGATTTGATGAACTCGGCACAAATTACCGCACGGAAATTATAGCGGGGATCACAACGTTCTTATCAATGGCTTATATTTTATTCGTCAACCCTTTTACACTTTCGTTAGGTGCGGTAGAAGACTTTCCAAATGAATTGCGGATTGACCAAGGGGCCGTGTTTGTGGCAACAGCGCTAGCGGCTGCATACGGTTCGATCATGATGGGGATTTTTGCGCGATACCCAATCGCTTTAGCGCCAGGGATGGGATTGAATGCGTTTTTTGCATTTACCGTTGTTCTTCATATGCAAATCCCTTGGCAAACAGCATTAGCTGGGGTATTTGTATCTGGAATTATTTTTACGATTCTTTCTCTGACTGGTATTCGAGAAAAAATTATTGATGCTATTCCGATCGAATTAAAATACGCGGTCGGTGCCGGAATTGGTTTGTTTATTACATTTATCGGTTTGCAAAATGCCGGAATTATTGTTGATAACTCGGCGACGCTGGTAGGATTGAGCGATTTAAAAAAAGGTGATACATTATTAGCGATTTTTGGCTTATTTATTACAGTGATTTTAATGGTGAGAAAAGTAAATGGCGGTGTTTTTTATGGCATGGTCATTACAGCGATTGTCGGTATGATCTTTGGTTTAATCAAAGTGCCGCATCAAATTGTTGGTGCGATTCCTGACATTTCACCGACGTTTGGCATGGCCATCAAGCATTTGCCAGATATTTTCTCGTGGAAAATGATAGGTGTTGTTTTAACCTTCTTTATCGTTGACTTTTTTGATGCAACAGGCACGCTCTTGGCTGTTGCGAATCAAGCAGGATTATTAAAAAATAACAAATTGCCTCGTGCAGGGAAAGCCTTGCTTGTGGATGCAACAGCTGTGTGGGTTGGTTCTATTTTCGGGACATCGACGACGACTTCTTATATCGAATCTTCCGCTGGTGTAGCAGCAGGAGGGCGTTCAGGATTTTCCGCAGTGGTGACAGGCATTCTATTCTTACTTGCTCTCTTCTTCTCGCCGCTGTTGAGTGTTGTTACTTCAGCTGTTACTGCGCCAGCGTTGATTATTGTTGGTGTTTTGATGGCATCGTCGATTGGCGAGATTGATTGGAAAAAATTCGAGATTGCGGTTCCAGCCTTCTTTACGTTGATTACAATGCCGCTTTCTTACAGCATTGCCACAGGAATTGCAGTTGGTTTTCTTTTCTATCCAATTACTATGATTTTGAAAGGCCGAGGAAAAGAAGTTCATCCGATTCTTTATGTATTGTTCTTTGTTTTTCTTGCTTACTTTGTGTTTTTAAGAGAGTAGAACAGATTGAAATGATCGAGACCAATTCGTTTAACTGCGAATTGGTCTTTTTGTTATGAACCTCCCCACCTACACTCCATTTAGAGGTGGGCGACTTCTTGGTGAATGTGTTAAATCCAAGTACGATAATGCCATGCTTCTATCTACAAAAAAGATTTTTGGTCCAATTTTTGGATAAATATGTTAAAATGATTTTTAATACCATATTTATCACGAAGTCTTTCGTCTCTAAGTGGAGTAAAGGTGGAAGAGGTCCGCTTATCGTAAAAACACAAGGAAAAGGGGGAATACATATGTTTATTTGTTCTATTGATCGGGATGTTTATTTGAAGTTGTTAACACGTGAAGACGCAGAGCGTTTGTTTGCTTTAGTTGACTCATGCAGACCGCATTTGCGGCGGTGGTTGCCTTGGGTTGATGCCGTGAAAGCAGTAGAAGATTCCAGAGCGTTTATTGAAGGGACTTTGAAAAAATTCGCAGCGGGCAATGGATTTGAAGCGGGAATTTGGTATAAAGGGGTACTTGCAGGGGTCATCGGTCTCCATTATATCGACCGCAACAATAGAAAGACGAGCATCGGCTATTGGTTGGGCGAACCGTTTCAGGGGCTTGGATTGATGACAAAATCATGCAAGGCTTGCATCGACTACGTTTTTCAAGAGTTGAAATTAAATCGAGTTGAAATTCGCTGTGCGGTAGAAAATCAAAAAAGCCGAGCCATTCCAGAGCGTTTAGGTTTTGTTAATGAAGGAACTATAAGAGAGGCAGAATGGCTTTATGACCATTTTGTTGACCATATTGTATACGGGATGATTGCGAGTGAATGGAGAGCTCGTTAGAAAGTGACGGATCGTGTCTTACAATTTTTTCGTTTCAATAAAAACGGAGCATAAGGAGAAATTTGGGTGCTTCATACATAATGAAGACAGCCTAGGTGCGGGTGGGTCGTTACGTGCAAATGTAAACTTGCTGGATAAGGAAACTGGTCGATATGCCGCTTTAAAGAGCCATCAATGATCTAAAAGCGGCGTTCCGACCTTTATCGCACGGATGTGTGACGAAAAGGAAAGTGGTTGTACTCGTATTTTGACTAAGAGTTTTTATAAATAACTGTTCACTCATAATTTATATATAGTACAAGAACAAGATGAGAATAGATGAATGTGCATAGCAGAAGATGAATTTTTTGATGCAATAAATACGGAAAAAATAACATAAATTTAACTATTGACTGATTACACAAATCGGTGTTATATTATTAAAGCCGTTGCGAAACGGTGTAAAAAAATAAAAAAATAGTTGACACAAAAAAAGATAAATGTTACATTAATAAAGTCGCTCTTGAAAGAAAAGCGAAAATGTTCTTTGAAAACTGAACAAAACGAAGCGTGAATCGAAAAATTTCGGTATGGTCAACCGAAATTTAAATAATAGCCAATCAACTTTCTTTTGGAGAGTTTGATCCTGGCTCAGGACGAACGCTGGCGGCGTGCCTAATACATGCAAGTCGAGCGGATCGAATAGAAGCTTGCTTCTGTTTGGTTAGCGGCGGACGGGTGAGTAACACGTGGGCAACCTGCCCGTAAGACGGGGATAACTTCGGGAAACCGGAGCTAATACCCGATAACCCTGAAGACCGCATGGTCTTTAGTTGAAAGGCGGCTTCGGCTGTCACTTACGGATGGGCCCGCGGCGCATTAGCTAGTTGGTGAGGTAACGGCTCACCAAGGCGACGATGCGTAGCCGACCTGAGAGGGTGATCGGCCACACTGGGACTGAGACACGGCCCAGACTCCTACGGGAGGCAGCAGTAGGGAATCTTCCGCAATGGACGAAAGTCTGACGGAGCAACGCCGCGTGAGCGAAGAAGGTCTTCGGATTGTAAAGCTCTGTTGTTAGGGAAGAACAAGTGCGGTTCGAATAGGGCCGTACCTTGACGGTACCTAACGAGAAAGTCACGGCTAACTACGTGCCAGCAGCCGCGGTAATACGTAGGTGGCAAGCGTTGTCCGGAATTATTGGGCGTAAAGCGCGCGCAGGCGGTCCCTTACGTCTGATGTGAAAGCCCCAGGCTCAACCGTGG
>NZ_NASY01000030.1:0-88444 GCF_002075365.1 Anoxybacillus sp. UARK-01
GTTTAGAGCTCGTTGTAACGCTTTGATGACTAACTCTTTCGTCATTCGTGTATCGATATACCATCCTACCATCTTGCGAGTATATAAATCCATGATACTGGCTAAATACAACCAGCCTTCATCGGTAGAAATGTACGTAATATCTGCCATCCATACTTCATTCGGAGCCGTTGCTTGGAAGTTTTGTTTCAATAGATTGTCATATACGTTGTAAGGATGGTTACTGTTCGTAGTGGCTTTGAATTTACGGACGGTAATGGATCTCAAGCCTTCTTCCCTCATGATGCGAGCGACCGTCTTTTGAGACACTCGAATCCCTTGTTTGCCTAGTTCTTGCGTAATTTTCGGGCTTCCGTAAATCTTACGGGACTTTAGATACTCATTTCGAATCTGTTGAGTGAGTTGTTCTTTTCGTTTTTTCTGTTTACTTTTCGGACGCTTGAGCCAGTCGTAATACCCACTTCTTGAAACACCGAGCACTTGACACATCTTCACCACGCGAAATTCGTTTCGGTGTTGAAAAATGAATGCGTAAATTACTTCTGGTTTCTGGTGAAGATGCCTAACGCCTTTTTTAGGATCGCTAATTCCTCCTCCAACTCTTGATTACGACGGCGTAACTCAATGATTTCTTGATTTTGTGGCTTGATGTTGCCTGAACCCACAAAACTCTTTCCGTTGCTTTCTTTGTATTCTTTCACCCAACGGTGAAGAGTGTTGTAAGCCAAACCTAACTCTTTTGCCACTTGGGCGATGGACTTGTCCCCCTCCAAGCATAACTCAACCGCTTGAATCTTGTACTCTTTGTCAAATGTTCTCTTTTTCATGATTGGACACCTCGAACCTATTGGAATTAAGTTTATTATAATCTCCCTGTTCTCCATGTCCACTTTTTAGACTAACATCATTTCTTCAAGTGAAACGTTACGTGAATCTCTTTGCTTTTCATCATTTATGTCCAAGAAAGCAGGAGGTTTCTTTTTAGTTTTTCTCCCTCGTTTGCTTCGTTCATTTTTATAATGGATCGTTCATAAACAAGTGGATTTTTTTATTTTATATTGAAGCTCCATTAGTCGTAAATAAAATATAGGCGAAAGCGGAGCATCACCTGCTTATATCAAATATTGAAGGATCAAGTAATATGGATCGTTGCGTGCAATGACGAACTAGGCACATAGGTAAAATACCATCATATGTGGCCATAAAATCAATTCAACTAAAAAAGCACCCCGAGGGATGCTTCATAGTGTTCCTTAAATAATACATTTTCTCTTCTTTAGATTATTCAAAAAACAATTTTGCATTACTACAATCATTTTTGCTACCATTCCAACGATGCTTATTTCCATGGTTAGAACCTGTTCCACTGTTATTGTTGGATCCATTTCCCGTACTAGCTCCACCTACACGTCTACAATTTGGATTGTTTAAATCGTTTCCGCAATCGTAGTATTGAGTTTCTCTTTCATTGACTGCATCCACTGTTGTTGGATAATAATCCTCTACTCTATAAACATCGCGTGTGACATTCACAATTCTTGTTGGATGAACTCGTCGAATCACATGATGGTTGGTTGTCGTGTTCACAATCGTTCTTGTGGGATAAACAATCGTTTTTTCAGTGTTGTTGTTGTTTGATCCGTTGCAGCCAAAATCGGAAA
Source organism: Anoxybacillus sp. UARK-01 (assembly GCF_002075365.1). NCBI lineage: Bacteria > Bacillati > Bacillota > Bacilli > Caryophanales > Anoxybacillaceae > Anoxybacillus > Anoxybacillus sp. UARK-01. The sequence goes on from NZ_NASY01000030.1 coordinate 1,662, forward strand.
CGCCTCCTACCTCATCATGATCTTTCCAGTGCTTGTTCATCATTCGTCCCCCCTTTTCTCAACAGGATTTTTTCTTACAATATATTTCTATTCAAGTAATGTACATGCTGTACAGGCGGTAAAACTAGCAAATCGAAAAATATACTCTTGTCTATGAAAATGTTCTCTTAAATTGCACGTTCTTCAATCACCAATATTCAATGCATATTCAATTGATTCAAAATCGAAGGATTCAAACAACCTCGTGCATACCTGTTTCATTTCTATTATTCGCATACTTCAACACGTATTCTTATGCATATTTTGGGTTATTTACTCTATTTTTAACCTCATCTCCGAGAGATTGCCAATTCTCCTCGCTTCATAACAGCTTGTAGTTTCTTCTGTACGGTGATCTTATCCTCTTTTGTGCAGGCATCTACGGTTCATGATCGGATGGCTTATTTAGTAGTTACTAAATCTCTTATTCAAAAAATAGGTACGAGTAAATCAACAAATCCAAACCATTTCTCGAGATGGATCGAAAAGGCAGAAAGAAAAAGGAGTCACTTTCACGATTCACATCATACTCACACTACTATTATGCTTCATTTAAGAGAGCAGCTAAAAATCATTTCGGAGCCACCTTGGACGTTCATCGATTGAAATGAAGATGAAACCTCTGATTATGCGCTTCGGACCAGGCACTGCCAATCCCTTATCAAATTTAAATAATATGGGCAACATATGATCAAAAACCAAACAAAAAGCACAGCTCCTATATATAATAAGGAGGCTGCGCTGATGGGGTTACATGACGCGCTTAAACATTTTTTCAAGTTCATAGGTAGAAAAATGAATCATGATGGGTCTTCCGTGCGGACAAGTGAATGGATCCGTTGTTTTGCGCAACGCTTCCAGCAGCGCGAACATTTCTTCATCGCGCAAATGCTGATTCGCTTTAATCGACTGTTTGCAGCTCATAAGGATGGCCGCTTCCTCGCGCAATTGTTTAAGATCCACTTTTTTCATGGCGAGCACTTGCTGAATCATCTCTTCAATAATTTCTGTTTCTTTTCCTTTCGGAAACCAAGCGGGATGCTCGCGCACTATAAAGGTATGGTGGCCAAACGGCTCCAGAAAGATCCCGCAGCTTGCTAATTCTTCTCGATGTGCCTCGATTAATACATATTCATTGGCGGCATATTGCAGCGTGAGCGGCACAAGCAATGTTTGCACCTCATTTGTTACATGCGCCACCTTTTCACGAAAATATTCGTACTTAATTCGTTCTTGAGCAGCGTGCTGATCAATTAAATATAAACCATTCTCGTTTTGCGCTAAAATATAAGTTCCATGCAGCTGGCCGATCGGATAAAGAGGCGGAATTCTTTCGACAGACTGCTCTTTTACACTACCTTCCACCGGCATGTCCGCTGCTGATTCCATAGGCTTCTCTATATCCCTTTGGTTCTCTTCTATCCATGCAGCCTTTGAACGTTCGATGGACGGCGCTTCCTCGCGAACGGTTGACCATTCACGGCGCGTCTCTTCTTGGCCACTCGTTTCGGCAGGTGCTTCCGCCGTTTTGTCAACCGTATGCTGAAATACAAAAGAAGCTTGCTCATTTCTTGGTTTTTCCGGCCGCTTCACGATCACTTCTGGAATCAGCGTTCGCGATTGGAAGGCTTGGCGAATCGCGGATTCCACCAATTGATTTAATTCAGCCTCTTTACTAAAGCGCACCTCCAGTTTGGCAGGATGAACATTCACATCCACTAACATGGGATCCATCTCAATCGCAAGCAAGACAATGGGATAGCGGCCGATCGGCAGCAATGTATGGTATCCTGACTCAATGGCTTTCATTAATGGAATGTTGCGCACATATCGCCCATTCACAATCAAAGAGATATAGTTCCGCGAAGCGCGCGTCACTTCCGGTAACGAAATGTAGCCTTTCACAGTAAAATCTAATGATTCCGCCTGAATGGAAATCATTTTTTTCGCTATATCCATTCCATAAATGGCGGCGAGCGCATGACGGACATCGCCGTTTCCGCTCGTATAAAGCAATTGCTTGTCATGATGACGCAAGCGAAACGAAACATCAGGATGAGCCAGCGCCAGACGATTCACAATATCCGTGATATGTCCAAGCTCTGTATGAATGGTTTTCATATATTTTAATCGTGCCGGTGTATTGAAAAACAAATGCGATACGGTAATTTCCGTTCCTTTGCGGCTATTTGTGCGCTCATGTTTGACAAGCTGGCCCCCTTTAAGCATAATGAGCGTCCCTGGTCCACTACCTGTGCTTGTTTTCATCTCCACCTCCGATACGGAAGCGATGCTTGGAAGCGCCTCGCCGCGAAAACCGAGTGTGCGAATGCGAAATAAATCATGTTCATCTTTAATTTTGCTTGTCGCATGGCGTTCAAAAGCAAGCAAACAATCCTCCTCTTCCATGCCATCTCCGTTGTCAATGAGACGGATTTTCGCAAGCCCAGCTTCCTCCAAATCAATTTCAATTACTGTACTGTTGGCATCCAACGCATTTTCAACAAGCTCCTTGACGACAGAAGCAGGACGTTCTACCACTTCGCCGGCTGCAATTTTATTGGAAAGATGATCATCGAGCTTGCGAATTTTTCCCATGACCTTATCCCTCGCTATCTAAGCATTTTTTGTATCTCATATAATTGATTAAGCGCTTGAAGCGGCGTCATATCCAGTAAATTCAACGATTCAAGCCAACGAATCACTTCTTTTTCTTTTTTAGACAACAATGCATCCTTTGATTTCGCTGGCGCTTCTTCAGCAAATAAACTTAATTGCTCAAATGGCTTTGTTTTTTCTTGTCCCGGCCGCTCTAGCTCCGCTAAAATCTCTTTTGCACGCTGAATTAATTCAGCTGGAAGTTCTGCTAATTCCGCGACGTGAATGCCATAGCTTTGATCAGCTGGGCCGTCTTCGATTTTGTGAAGAAATACGACTTTTCCATCCTCTTCAATGGCTCTAACATGGACATTTTTTAATCGTGGAAGCGCTTGTTCTAATACCGTCAATTCGTGATAATGTGTACTAAACAGGGTTTTCGCCCCAATTTTATGATGAACATACTCGATAATCGCCTGTGCCAATGCCATGCCATCATAAGTGGAAGTGCCCCGCCCGATTTCGTCAAATAAAATTAAGCTGTTTTGCGTTGCATGGACAATCGCGTTACGTGCTTCTAACATTTCAACCATAAACGTACTTTGCCCAGATACAAGGTCATCAGCCGCTCCGATTCGGGTAAATACTTGATCAAAAATCGGCAACACCGCTTGATCCGCGGGTACAAAACAACCGATTTGCGCCATAATCGCTGTGAGCGCCACTTGACGCATGTAGGTGCTTTTCCCCGACATATTAGGCCCTGTAATAAGCAAAAGCTCACGCTCACGATTCATCATACAATCGTTTGGAACGTACGTTTGTGATCCTAGCACCTTTTCGACGACAGGATGGCGTCCAGCCTGAATCCATAGCTCACGCTCATGAGAAAAGCGCGGCCTTACATAATGACGCTCTTCACTTACTGTAGCAAACGACTGCAGCACATCAAGCTGGCTGATCATTTTGGCCAGCATTTGCAAGCGAGGAATAAACTGTTTAACCTGTTCCCGAATTTGTACAAATAGCTCATATTCTAACTCCATGCTTTTTTCTTCCGCTTCTAAAATGAGCGCTTCTTTCTCCTTTAATTCCTGAGTGACAAACCGCTCTGCATTGGCTAGCGTTTGCTTTCGTTCATAACGTCCTTCCGGCAGTAAATGAAGGTTGGCCTTCGTCACTTCGATATAGTATCCGAACACGCGATTATAGCCGATTTTCAGCGACTTAATGCCCGTGATCTCACGCTCTTTGCTTTCCAGCTGGGCAATCCATGTCTTGCCATTGCGGCTGGCATCTCGAAAGCGATCCAATGTTTCGTTATAACCGTCTTTAATGATATTCCCTTCCTTAACCGATAGCGGCGGCTGCTCCTGAATCGCTCGCTCCAACAGCTCCACAAGCTCAAAGCAAGGGTCAAGACGTTCAGCCAGCTGCTCCGCCTCTTGATGGTTTAAACGTTGAACCACTTCCTTTAAAGCAGGAATTTGCTGCAATGATTTTTTGAGCTGAACAAAATCACGAGCGTTGACATTGCCATAGGCGACACGTCCAGCAAGCCGCTCTAAGTCATAAACCTCGCGCAGCAGCGTGCGCAGTTCTTGGCGTTCAAAATATTGCTGAAGCAATGTTTCCACAATGCTAAATCGCCATTCAATCACTTCGCGATCCAACAAAGGACGATCAAGCCACTGCTTTAATAAACGGCCGCCCATGGCTGTCACTGTTTCGTCCAAAAGCCAGAGCAGTGAGCCTTTGCGCCCTTTTGACCGAATCGTTTCCGTCAGCTCTAGATTGCGCTTCGAATACACATCCATTTTCATGTATTGATCGACCTGATAGACTTGAGCCGGCTGCAAATGATCCAAACTCCGTTTTTGTGTCCGCACAATATAATGGACGAGCCGGGCAAACGTCATTTTTAGCTTGTCCTGCTCCAAAGCTGCCGCAACGGTAAAAAATGTTTCTGGGAGTACCGTGTTTTCTTCCTCAGACACGGTCATATCGTAACGCTCTTTCAATAACTGGCGCAACGTTTCTGGAAAATCTGGTGAAATAACGATTTCCTTCGCACCAATCGCATAGAGCTCATTCATCACCTCTTCCCACGAGTAAAGCAGTGTCACTCTGTTTTCTCCTGTCGATAAATCCATATAAGCCAATCCGTATGTTCCATCTTGAAAAGCCGATACAGTTGCCAAATAATTGTTCTCTTTCTCAAGCAGCCGCTTTCCTTCCATCACCGTTCCCGGCGTAATTAACTGAACGACCTCACGGCGAACGACTCCTTTAGCTGTCTTCGGATCTTCCACTTGTTCGCAAATGGCAACTTTATAACCTTTTTCAATGAGTTGCTCGATATATCCTTGCGCCGAATGATAGGGGACACCGCACATTGGAATCCGTTCTTCTGCTCCACCGTCGCGGCTTGTCAGCGTGATCTCTAATTCTTGAGCCGCCTTCACCGCATCCTCAAAAAACATTTCATAAAAATCCCCTAAACGAAAAAATAAAAAGGCATCTGGATATTGTGCCTTGATCTGTAAGTATTGCTGTATCATCGGTGTGTATGTAGCCATTGCTCTCCTCCAACCGTTACGATTTCACGCTTTTTATTATAACAAGGGATAAAAGAAAAAACTAGGAAAATCGCTTTCCTAGCTTACTCGTCATCCCCAATTAGAACATCTGGGGTTAAGCCTTCTAATTCATCATCTACATCATAATCAAAATCTTCTTCACTGCCATAGCCATCTGGATGAATCGCCACCCATACTTTTGTTTCTCCGATCACCTCTGCCACAAATTCTCTTTCCGCCTGCACTACAATCTTGTTGCCATTGGCAGAAATCGTGCATTCTAAGCAATTCGGCTGCTGGACCACACGAACAATGATGTCGCTATCATCACTGATCACTTCATCGTCATTGCGATATTTTAATTTTACAATATCTGTATAAGAAACTGTTTCATTCACTACCTCTGTTTTTGTGTTGTTATGATACGAATACCACACATTAATGTCATAGCGTCCATGAATTTCAATGGTTCGGCCGTTTTTCTTTGCTTCATAGCGATGGTTAATAATCCAGCATCCTAAAATACTTGACGGATGATTTGGCGCAGCAAGCGTATGTGTCGACTGTGAAAATTTGCGCCCTTTTCCGACGACTGATTTTGTAATAATTTCTCTGTATTCAGACATACGAGCAAACCCTCCTCAAATAAATCTTCAATTCATCCTATGCATCTTTGCGCCTAATGTGCACATAAAGTTATCAATAAATCCGTATAGTTCATTGTATGCGGGGTTGCTCGAATATGTGCCTATTTTTTCAAATTACAATAACTTACTTATTTAATTACAAATATTCCAATATTTATATAAAAATGAACAGAGCGAGGAGCCGATTTCGACACATAGAGTACGATAAGCATGGTGTCTTTCTCTCACTATATAGAAAAAAGAGACTCTTTTTGAACTGAACCCCCCAAAGTTAGACAAAACGATTGGAGTTCGGTTCATTTTAGAGTCTCCTTTTTGCTTAATGGCAGCCGTAGCTACGATTTCTCATTTGCGCTCCTGTCTCTCCGCTGAGCAAATCGCCACCAGTGGAAGTAATAATTTCATCAGCCACTGTTTTAGAAATGGTAGAAGCGACTAGCTGAAGGAGATCATTCACTTCCAGTTGGGATTGCTGAAACTCATCAACAATCGGAATTTGAGAAAGCTGTTCGTAAATGTCATCAATCTCTGCCTCTACTTTTTTTAACGCTTCATGCTTGCCATAATGACGAAGGTTGACAGCCTGCTTTTGCAGCGATTTCATTTGCTGAATCATCGTGCGCACTTTTTCGTTTTGGTTAATTTTTTCTTCCGCGCGCTTGAAAAAATCAACTTCTTCTGTCTCGGCGATCATTTTCGCTAACTCTTTCGCCTGAGCTAAAATGTCGTCTCTTGTATATTTCGCCATCCTATTTCACCTCAATCGCTTCTTCTACCATTTCACCATCTAATGTCCACGTTTTGGCCTTGGTAATCCGCACTTTGACAAGCTGGCCAATTGCTGATTTTGGACCTTTAAAGTTGACAAGCTTATTTTTGCGGGTATAACCTGCAAGGACATCAGGGTTATTTTTGCTTTCACCTTCTACTAATACTTCGACAACCTGCCCTTCATATTCCTTCAATTTCTTCGCAGAAATTTCATTGACGAGAGTATTCAAACGCTGCAAGCGCTCTTTTTTCACTTCCATCGGCACATTGTCCTGCATTTTAGCGGCCGGTGTACCTTCGCGAGGTGAATAAATAAACGTATAGGCGGAGTCAAATTCAACTTCACGATATAGAGATAACGTTTCCTCAAACTGTTCATCGGTTTCATTCGGGAAGCCAACGATAATATCTGTTGTCAACGCTACATCCGGAATGGCTGCTTTAATTTTGCGCACAAGCTCTAAATATTGCTCTCTTGTATATTTGCGGGCCATCATTTTTAGCACAGCCGAACTTCCAGATTGCACAGGCAAATGAATATGTTCCACTAAATTGCCGCCTTTCGCAAGCACCTCGATTAGATGGTCATCAAAATCGCGCGGATGGCTCGTCGTAAAGCGAATACGAGCGATATCGATTTTGCGAAGCTCATCCATTAAATCGCCAAGGCCGTACTTCATGTCCGTAAAGTCTTTCCCGTAAGCATTGACGTTTTGGCCAAGCAGTGTGATCTCTTTATACCCTTGCGCTGCCAGATGGCGCACTTCCTGAATAATATCGGCTGGACGGCGGCTGCGCTCTTTTCCGCGCGTATATGGGACGATGCAGTACGTACAAAACTTATCGCAGCCATACATAATATTGACCCATGCCTTAATATTTCCTTTGCGTACTTTCGGCAGGTTTTCAATTACGTCCCCTTCTTTGGACCATACTTCTACAACCATTTCTTTTGACATATACGCTTCATGCAAAATATGGGGCAAACGATGAATATTATGTGTGCCGAAAATCATATCAACATATTGGTATTGCTTTAAAATTTTATTAACGACCGACTCTTCCTGTGACATACAGCCACATACACCGAGAAGCAAATCAGGATTGTTTTGCTTTAACGGCTTTAAATGGCCGATTTCTCCAAACACCTTATTTTCAGCATTTTCGCGAATCGCACATGTATTTAATAAAATGACATTAGCATCTTCTGGACGGTCTGTCGCTTCGTATCCAAGCGCCATAAAAATACCGGCCATCACTTCTGTATCATGCTCATTCATTTGACAGCCGTATGTGCGAATGTAAAACTTACGACCATTCCCCATGCCGCGAAACTCTTCCGGAATCGCAAAATCTTCATGATACTTCACTTCTTCTTTTCCGCGTCTTTTGGCCTCTTTTAAGCTTGGCGGAATAAAAACAGTAGAAAAATATTTTTCATAATCCTTGCTTGTTTTTTTCTTCAATTCATCCAAAGCGGATTTTTTGTCCGTTGGATGATCTGCCGTTTGAATATGATTGGTTTGCTCAAGACGTTGTTTTTCGTTCATAACGATCTCCTTTCTACTCTATCTGTGCCATATTACACACTATCATAGTATATAATTTGTCGCAAAGTTAAACAATAGCGTGATGCAACCTTTCCTATTTTCTTGTCTGGCCACATGCCAGACAATTTATAGTAACAAAAAACTCCTAAACAGGCAACCGCCCGTCTAGGAGCTTATGATTCGTTACATAAACTCAGCCACTAATTCATCGAATTTTTCTCTGCTCAATTGAAGGTTTGCATGGACAAGCGGTGTTTCGCTATAACCATGAATTAAATCTTGATACGATTTTTGTTCTTTATTTTGATAAATAAGACCTGTTACCAAGCCTTTATGTTTCATTAATGTTTGCATAGCCATTGTACGGTCAGATGGGTCATATTCGTCAATTGTGCTTAAATTCGTTAAATGCTCTTTAAACCAGTCATATGTGTTGACTTTATTGTAGGTCACGCACGGGCTGAATACGTTAATTAAGGAGAAGCCTTTATGTTTAATCGCTTCCTCGATTAAGTGAGTCAATTCCTTCAAATCGCTGGAAAAGCTCTGGGCAACAAATGTAGCTCCTGCACTTAGCGCCATTTCCATGATGGATAAAGCAGGCTCAACTGAACCTTGCGGCGTGCTTTTTGTTTTAAAGCCTACATCGCTCCGCGGCGATGTTTGACCTTTCGTTAACCCATAAATTTGGTTATCCATCACAATGTACGTAATATCGATATTGCGCCGGATGGCATGAATCGTATGTCCCATACCGATCGCAAAGCCGTCACCATCTCCTCCAGCTGCAATTACGGTTAAATCGCGATTGGCCATTTTGACGCCTTGAGCGATTGGCAGCGCCCGTCCATGAATGCCATGGAAGCCATAGGAATGAATATAGCCAGAAATCCGTCCCGAACAGCCAATTCCGGAAATAACAGCCAATTGGTGCGGCTCTAGGCCAACGTTGGCTGCAGCACGCTGAATCGCCGCTTGTACAGAGAAATCGCCGCATCCTGGACACCAGTTCGGTTTCACATCATTACGAAAGTCCTTAAATGTCGCCATGATTATAACAACTCCTTGCTTTTTGTGTAAACTTCATTTGGCAAGAACGGATTGCCATCATATTTTAAGATGCTTGAGATTTTTTCAGCATGTCCGACATTCATTTTTAACAGATTGGCAAGCTGGCCTGTTGCATTATGCTCAACGACAATCACTTTTTTCGCTTTTTGTACAAGCGGAAGCATTTCATCTGTCGGAAACGGATGAATGAGACGAACATGGGCATGGTTAACCTTCAAACCATCCCGCTCAAGCCGCTCCATCGCTTCTTCAATCGCTCCGCGCGTCGAGTTAAAGCCAACCAGCAAGACATCTGCTTCCTCATGTTTCGCATTTTTGTGAACTGGTGTTTGAAATTTGAGCTGCTTTAATTTCCGTAAGCGCTTGTCCATTTGTGCGTTACGGTTAGAAGCCACTTCAGACGGTTTTCCTGTTTCGGCGTGCTCCACCCCAGTTACGTGATGAATGCCGTTTATCATTCCAGGAAGTACGCGTGGGGAAATGCCATCGTCTGTGATTTCATAGCGTTTAAAATTCTCTTTATTTGCCAAAGGCGGGAGCTCGTCCGCTACAAGTTTACCGCGGCGAATTTGGATTTTTTCATACTCTAGCGGTTCCACCGTCTGTTTTCCTAAAGAAAGCTGCAAATCAGATAAGACAATGACAGGGCATTGATACTCTTCAGCTAAATTAAAGGCCTCAACCATATCATAAAAAGCTTCTTGAACAGTGCTTGGCGCCATAACGATTTTCGGAATTTCTCCGTGCGTTCCATAAATCATCGCCATTAAATCTGACTGCTCTTGTTTTGTCGGCAACCCCGTACTTGGACCTCCGCGCTGCGTATCGACAATGACTAATGGTGTTTCGGTAATGCCGGAAAGCCCAATGGCTTCCATCATTAATGAAAGACCAGGACCAGCTGAAGCTGTTAATGTTCTCACACCAGCATAGTTCGCACCAATGGCCATCGTACATGCTGCGATTTCGTCCTCTGTTTGAATGACTGTGCCGCCTAATGCTGGAAGCTTCTTAATTAAGTATTCCATAATTTCCGATGCCGGAGTAATTGGGTAAGCGGCCATAAAGCGAGCACCACCAGCAAGCGCACCGAGCGCAATAGCATCATTGCCAATCATATACATCCGCTTTTTGCCGTCTGCTTGGTCCAGCTTCATCAATTGGAGGTTTTCTCCAAGCTGTTCTTTCATAAATTGAGCTCCTGCCCGGATTGCCTCCATATTTTTTTCAACTACTTGCTGTCCTTTGCGACCAAAAATTCCCTCTACTACTTCTTGGAATACATTTATATCAAGACCGAGAACCGCGCTGGAAGCGCCGACGGCCACCATGTTTTTCATGAGAGAGGTCCCTAGGTTAGTCGCTATGTCTGTAAATGGCACAGCATACAGCGTGACATGAGATCCTTCTGGAATGACTGGATTAAACTTCGCATCTGCAATCACAATGCCGCCATCGCGAAGTTCGTGGAAATTAAAATCAATACTCTCCTGATCAAAAGCTACCAATATATCAAGATCGTCAGCAACGGAACGAACTTGGGTCGTGCTTACTCTAATCTTATTATTAGTATGTCCCCCTTTAATCCGCGAAGAAAAATGGCGATAACCGTATAAGTAATAACCTAAACGGTTCAATGCAATAGAAAATATTTCGCCTGTACTCTCGATCCCTTCCCCTTGTTGTCCTCCAACTTTCCACGAAAGCTGACTAACCATTTCTTACACCCCTTTAGCTTCCATCGATTATAGCATATACATTGCTATCCATAAGTGTAGCACTTTTCAAATGAAATCACTACCATTTCAGCTTGTGATTTTTTCAAAAAATTTAGCATACATCTTATACTAAACGATTACATTCTAGACCCATCGAAAAAAAAATGCAACCCTTTCTCTGAAAATTTGTCCCCTTCTTCCCATGATGCAATCGATTCACAAAAAAGCTTGATGAGGCAGTCTATTCGGCTTATCAACGAGAACAAGCCTCTTATGTAGAATCTAAGTGTTTTAAGCGATCCAACAGATAGGAATGAATCGACCGCTCCTCTTTATAAACCTCATCCGATATAGAGGTAACTTGATATGTTAACATTTGCGACAACATGGAACATCGTTGCATCTTTCTTTTAACGGTGTAATCTAGCGTAAGGATATCAATCCAATTTAGTGTGTTAGCATTTCACGTTGTATTTTATAGGGTTCTCGGTCATAGAGCGATGCTAGCCAATTAATTATTCACGAACGAAGGGCAAGGCGCTGAGGCGAAACGTTTGATCCCTCGCGCCCTCTAAATGTGAAACAATCGTTTTTCATTTATTATGACAGCTATTGCGGCAAATGCTCATAAAAATTGCGGAAAAGAAATTGTTCCACATCTGTTTCAGAATAGCGCTTTTGCAGCTCGTTAATTAAATTTTCATAACCTCTTGCATTCTCCAATCCCGCCGCTGTTGTTTCGATGCCGTCGAAATCAGAACCAAAGCCGACATGGCGCGAACCGCCAAGCGAGCAAACGTGCTCAAGATGGCGGAGAACATCCAAAACAGCAGCCTGCTCTGCGTTTTCAGATAAAAAATACGGAACAAAGCTGAGACCGATCATACCATTTTTGCGAATGAGCGCTTGAATTTGTTCATCACGCAAATTTCGCGGATGTGGACACAAAAGGTAAGCATTCGAATGAGAAGCAATTGGAAATTGGGCGATCTCCATCACATCCCAAAACGCTTTTTCCGATAAATGAGAAACATCTGTCCATCGTTTCATTTCATTTAATTGTTGAATGACTTCTTTTCCAAACTGAGTTAAACCAGCTCCTCGTTTTTCCCATGCCCCATCGGCAACAGCATTAGCCCAGTTCCATGTTAATCCAACTGACATTACACCAAGTCGCAAAAGGGTTTTCAGTTTGACAAGGTTTGTTCCAATCGCCTCACAGCCTTCAAGCGTAAGCATCGCTCCGATCTCATCATCTGCCAACGCCGAGATGTCCGCCTTGGACTGAACAAATTTCACATTTGGAAAACGGGCAACAATCTTTTCAAAAAACAAGTCCACCATTTCCAGCGCAGCAGTAAAACGAATTTCTTCTGGCACACGCTCAGGAACATAGATCGCAAAGCATTGCACCTTGCTGTTTATATTCATTAACGATTGCAGTGTTACATGGAGTTCTTTGCTATCATAAAATGATAAAGTCCGGTTGAGCCACAGCTTCATCAGAACATCACAATGTGCATCAAAAATCATCTGTAACCCTCCCAGAAGCAAAATAAAAATAACCTGTTTGAGAGCAAACAGGTTATGATATGATTGGACCCATCAGCGAGGTTCGACGATCAATTTAATCGCTGTGCGCTCTTCGCCATCAATGATTATGTCTGTGAATGCAGGAATACAAATAAGGTCTACTCCACTCGGTGCCACAAATCCTCGTGCGATCGCTACGGCCTTAACGGCTTGGTTTAATGCACCTGCGCCAATCGCTTGGATTTCGGCAGCTCCGCGTTCACGCAATACTCCAGCAAGTGCACCAGCTACAGAGTTAGGGTTCGATTTTGCTGAAACTTTTAATATTTCCATTCCTGGTTCCTCCTTAATTTCCACATAAGTTCATTCGTTATAAATTTCGTTCCATTTTTACTATATTCACTGTTTTCTCAAGTATTCCTGCTAGAATCAAAAATATTTTTTTAAAATTCTCAAAACAACCATTATTCAAAATAAGGGTGATCGTCGTTGATCATAACCCGTTCAATCGCTTTGGCTTTTCCCGTTTTCGGTTCGATATGAATCAATACAGCATTCAGCTGACTTCTTCCTTCAGGCACTTCAAATCGGACAGGAAGAGAGGTCAAAAACTTCCGCAACACAGCTTCACGATCTACTCCTAAAATACCGTCGTATAAGCCCGTCATGCCAACATCTGTCATATATGCTGTTCCTCGCGGAAGAATACGGGCATCAGCTGTTTGAACATGTGTGTGCGTACCTACTACTGCTGAAACACGGCCATCTAAATACCAGCCCATCGCTTGTTTTTCGCTTGTAGCCTCAGCATGAAAGTCTACGAAAATCATTGGCGTTCGCTGCAACGCTTCTGCAATTAATTCATCCGCCTTTTTAAAAGGACAATCAATGGCCGATAAAAACGTTCGTCCTTGCAAGTTAATGATAGCCACCTCTCCATGCTCTGTCTGTACGTATACAAGTCCCTTTCCTGGGGTCCCTTCCGGAAAATTAGCAGGACGAACAAGCGATTTCGCCTCATCTATAAACTCAAAAATATCGCGGTTATCCCATGCATGATTTCCAAGTGTAATCACATGAGCCCCCTGATCAAGAAAACTGCGATATATTTTTCCGGTAATTCCTTTTCCTCCTGCTGCATTTTCTCCGTTGACAATAATGGCACTCGGCTTATGCTTTGCTTTTAATTTCGGAAGATATTGTTCGACCATTTTTCTTCCTGGCGATCCCACAACGTCTCCAATAAACAACAGTTTCATCTTATAACCCTTTCTAATATTAGAAGTCTCACTAGTTCAAGTTTGTCATAAAACCAAAAAAAAATAAAGTGGCAATACCGCCACTTTATTTTGCATATTCCACCGCTCTTGTCTCACGAATAACGGTAATTTTTATATGTCCTGGATAATCAAGCTCTTCTTCAATCTGTTTGCGAATGTCGCGAGCTAAACGATGCGCCTCAAGATCATCAATGGCATCTGGTTTCACCATAATCCGCACTTCGCGTCCTGCCTGAATCGCATAGGATTTTTCAACTCCTTCATGCGATTCAGCAATTTCCTCAAGCTTTTCGAGACGGCGTATATAATTTTCCAACGTCTCACTTCTCGCTCCAGGCCTTGCTGCAGACAATGCATCTGCTGCCGCCACTAAAACGGCGATAATGGAAGTTGGTTCCGTATCGCCATGGTGGGAAGCGATACTATTAATTACCACCGGATGTTCTTTATATTTCGTTGCCAGTTCAACACCAATTTCAACATGGCTTCCTTCCACTTCATGATCGATAGCTTTTCCAATATCATGGAGCAAACCGGCTCTTCTTGCAAGCATCTCATCCTCGCCCAGTTCAGCAGCCATCAGCCCAGCTAAAAAAGCCACCTCCATCGAGTGTTTCAACACGTTTTGTCCGTAGCTTGTCCGGAACTTAAGACGACCTAAAATTTTGATTAAGTCTGGATGCAGCCCATGAACACCCACTTCGAATGTCGTTTGTTCCCCGACTTCACGAATGTGTTCATCCACTTCACGTCTCGCCTTTTCCACCATTTCTTCAATTCGCGCCGGATGAATGCGGCCATCTTGAACAAGCTTATCCAAAGCAAGTCTGGCCGTTTCTCGGCGAATCGGATCAAACCCTGATAAAATGACCGCTTCTGGCGTATCATCAATAATTAAATCAATTCCTGTCAATGTTTCGAGCGTGCGAATATTGCGCCCTTCACGGCCAATAATCCGACCTTTCATCTCGTCGTTTGGCAGGTTTACAACAGATACAGTCGTTTCTGCCACATGGTCAGCTGCACAGCGCTGAATTGCAAGCGATAAAATTTCTTTAGCCTTCTTATCTGCTTCTTCTTTCGCGCGCATCTCGGCCTCTTTAATCATGACAGCAATTTCATGGGATAGCTCTTTCTCAACACGCTCTAAAATAATCTGGCGTGCTTCTTCGCGCGTTAGGCTAGAAATACGCTCCAATTCGGCCTGTTCCTTGTTCACGAGTTCTTCCACTTTGCTTTCCATCTCTTCAATATGCTGTTGTCTTTGGTTAAGAGTGTCTTCTTTTTTCTCTAAAAGCGTCTCGCGTTTGTTCAGCATTTCATCCTTGCGGTCGAGATTCTCTTCCTTTTGCAGCAAGCGGTTTTCCTGTCTTTGTAATTCACTGCGACGATCACGAATCTCGCGCTCAGCCTCTGTTCGAAGTTTATGAATCTCATCCTTCGCCTCAAGAAGCGCTTCTTTTTTCAACGCATCCGCTTCACGTTTTGCTTCTTCAAGAATTTGGTTCGCAGCTACTTGTGCGCCGCCAATTTTCGCCTCAGCAATCGATTTACGAACAAAAAAGCCAACAACTGCACCAACGATTAGACCAAGCAAAGCGGAGATGATTGTACTGACCCCCATCCTTTTCACCTCCTCTTGCTATAAACTGGTTTGCTGTTTCATGAATGTCGGCGTGTACATTGTTACAAATTCAACATACAGCGCAAAGGCTTTTTCAGCTTGTCTGATCAAATGCATTTCCGACAAAAGGCCTTCAGCTATAAATTTTCATGATCCACTCATGCTTTGCCCGCCCTATTCAGCATGTCCCCTCTTGGAGAGAAAGTGCGGACTTCTACATTTTTCTTGTAAAATATACATGTTAATTTTAAAGGTGGTAACATTTGTTGTCAAGATAATAAGCATCGCAATATGACAGAATGTTTCAAAAACTAATCGGAATACGATGAAATGGAAATAAATTTCCTGTCATCTAGATATTCCATCCGCACAAGATCATTTTTCGTTTGAATATAATGTGTGACATTCGTGCAATAGGGTAACTTGCTCTTACTTCAAACATTTTGCGCATGGACTGTGGGGAAATGTGTAATAATCATCATGTTATGTTGACATGTCAACATTTGTATCGATATCAAGTTTGAACGGTTGTTCAACAATTGAGTGAAGTGATTGAGCAACACGGCTTCACAGAATCATGGACGGACTATAAAGGCGGCACGGTTCGGCTCTTCGTCATGCAAATGGCGCCATCAACAGGCAAGTTACAGAACTCTTCCGATCGCAGGTGTTTATAAACCCTCATTGGTTCCATCTTTATAAAGATTCGACTGTTATCAGAGAATAATGCTTAATAGAGACTGCTTGAATAAGACATTTTGGCTCTCGTATCGTACGTTATGTGCTTGGCATCATTGTACTAAAAAATGAAAAAGCCGTGGCTATCAAACCACGGCCCTTTTTGGCTATTCGTCCAAAAAGCCTAGTTCTTCTTGCTGATCCACCGAAGCGCTACCGTTGCCGCCAAGCTCGTCCACACCGTAATGCTGGCGAATTTCTTGAGCGATCTCCTCCATGATGTGCGGATTTTCTTTCAAAAATTGTTTCGCATTTTCTCGACCTTGGCCAAGACGCTCGTCCTTGTAAGAATACCAAGAACCGCTTTTTTGGATAATATCAAGTTCTGAGGCCATGTCGATAATTTCTCCCTCACGCGAAATCCCTTCTCCATACATAATATCCACATCTGCTGTCTTGAATGGAGGAGCCACTTTGTTTTTTACCACTTTAATTTTTGTCTTATTACCGACCATATCATTTCCTTGTTTAATCTGCTCAGCACGGCGCACTTCTAGACGCACAGACGCATAGAATTTCAACGCGCGACCACCAGGGGTTGTTTCTGGCAATACCTATAGATTTACCATTTCTATAGCTTGGACTATCTCTTCATCTCCGCATAGGAGAGCCTTGCGCTTCCAGCAGTAGCCTATCCTCTGCTGTACCCTACTTCGAACCGTTGTTCTTTTCGGTAGTCTCTACACCTTCCTTACGAATGGTAAGGCTTGGCACGGTATTACCCCATTAAAAATTGGAGGGCTCCACCGTTAGCACGAGAAGCTTTCTCGCACACCCCTAGGCAATCGGGTTCACAAGGTTTTTTTCTTGCTATCGCTAGCAAGGGAAACCCAGAATAGCAGCAGCTTAATCTCTAGATGATGCATAAAAAGGCAAAGATTAAGCAGCGATCGTTTGTTGATTTCCGAACATAACCCCTACTTTTTCACGGATTTGGTTAATAAAAATGGCGATCGTTTTAGATTTATTGATCGCTCCCGATAGCTTACGAAGCGCTTGAGACATAAGGCGCGCCTGCAATCCGACATGGGCGTCCCCCATATCTCCTTCAATCTCTGCTTTTGGCACAAGCGCCGCAACCGAGTCAATGACAACAATATCTACTGCACCACTTCTGACAAGAGCTTCCGCAATTTCAAGCGCTTGCTCCCCTGTATCTGGCTGAGAAAGTAACAGTTCATCAATGTTGACTCCTAGCTTCTGTGCATAAACAGGATCAAGAGCGTGCTCCGCGTCGATGAAGGCTGCCTGACCGCCCAGTTTTTGCACTTCCGCGATGGCATGAAGGGCTACTGTTGTTTTACCTGAAGATTCCGGCCCATAAATTTCAATGATCCGGCCGCGCGGATACCCTCCAACACCTAACGCGATGTCCAATGCTAAAGACCCGCTTGAGACGGTGGAAATTTGCCGATCCGTCTGTTCTCCTAGCTTCATAATCGATCCTTTACCAAACTGCTTTTCAATTTGCTTTAGCGCCTGTTCTAAGGCTGCTTGACGATCTTGGTTCACTCGCCATTCCTCCTTATGCATTACCTATCTAATAATATAACGTTTTTTTGCTGCTTTGCCAAGAAAAAAATCGAACGTTCATTCGTTTTCTTTTTATTTTTGCTGGTAAACAGGGAAAGTAAAGGAGAAGAATAAATGAATTTCCGCTGTAAGAAATAAGTGGGGACATTATCAAAAAATTTAAAGGAAAACGGAAGCCACAAAAACTGACAGCTGTGTCATAAGGAAGCTGTCAGTTTTTTTAAAATAGCGAAACAACCATATTTGATGGTACGCGTGCGAATCGTTTCACGGTCTCCGCTTAACAATAATGCATGCACTTCCGTTTCTTGTCCGCTGATCGATATTCCTACGTACACCGTTCCGACCGGCTTTCCTTCTAGAGGATCAGGCCCTGCCACTCCTGTAAAACTAATGCCAATATCCGCTTTGCAAAAGGAACGGACATGCTCCGCTAGCAACTTCGCGCATGGTTCACTCACCGCTCCGTCTGTTGCCAGCACAGAAGCAGGGACAGAAAGAACTTGCTCCTTTATTTCGTTTGTATAGCAAACAACCCCGCCTTTTACTATTTGAGAAGCTCCAGAAATAGCCGTCAGCTCGGCAGTAAACCGACCGCCTGTTAAGCTCTCAGCAGCCGCCACTGTTTTATTTTGCTCCTTTAGCCGCTCGACTAGCTTTGAAAACAACGTATCGTTGTCATATCCATACACATATTGACCGACGCGGCGGGCAATGGCGGCTTCCGTCTCATCAAGCAGTTTTTTTGCTTCCAAAGATGATTCATGTTTGGCTGTCAAACGTAATGTGACCTCTCCATCACCTGCAAGTGGCGCAATCGTCGGATTGGATTGATGGTCAATTAAATCGGCAATTTCTGTTTCCAACTGAGATTCGCCAATGCCAAAAAAACGCAATACTCTTGATTCAATGCGCTCATGACGCTCCAGCTTGCTCATAAGAAAGGGGCGGCCATATTGAATAAACATAGGCCTCATTTCTTTTGGAGGGCCAGGCAAAAGCATGTAGGTAATCGACGCAATCGTCAGAGCCATGCCTGGAGCCATTCCGTAGTCATTTTTCAACACTTCTGCTCCTTGTAATACAAGCGCCTGCTTTTTATTATTTTCCGTCATCGTTCGCTTGGTTCGTTTGAAATACTCCTCAATTGATCGAAGCGCTTCCTGATCCATCACAAGCTCCCGCTGCAAGAGATGAGCGATCGTTTCCTTCGTCAGATCATCTTTTGTCGGTCCAAGCCCACCTGTAAAAATAATCAGATTGGCCCTTTTTTGGGCTGCTTTGACCGCCGCTTCGAGCCTCGTTGCATTGTCGCCGACAACGGTATGAAAATAAACATTAATCCCTAATTCAGCAAGCTGCTGCGATAAAAACTGAGCGTTTGTATTCGCAATTTGCCCCAATAGCAGCTCTGAGCCGACCGCAATAATTTCAGCATTCAATGGCCGCTTCCCCTTTCTTCTTGGTTATTTGGAATGTAAAAAAGCATGCTTGTTTTTCAAAAAATAGTCCCAGCCAGACCAAATCGTAAAGATGACCGCTACCCAAAGAGCTAAATCGGCAAACGGAAAAGAAATAAACGCAAATGGCCAATTATGGAGGAGAAGTGCGGCGATCGCGACAATTTGTGTCCATGTTTTAATTTTTCCAAGCATGTTGGCCGCCACCACTTCTCCTTCTCCTGCCAACACAAGACGAAGTCCTGTAACCGCGAACTCTCGGCTAATAATGACGATCACCATCCAAGATGGCGCATAATTCAAATCCACTAACACAATCAAAGCTGCGGAAACAAGTAGTTTATCCGCAAGAGGGTCTAAAAATTTTCCCAAATTCGTTACAAGCTGATATTTACGGGCATAGTAGCCATCAATCCAGTCCGTAGCTGATGCGATAATGAAAATGACCGCACCGACCAAATGGGTTACAGGCAGCGAATAGGCTCCTGCTTCAATGTTCCCCCATCGAAAAGGAACGAGCATCACAATCAAAAAGAGAGGAATGAGCATAATGCGTGCTATCGTAATTTTATTCGGTAAATTCACAATCCATACCTCCGCTGCTGAACATGCAAAAGCCATCTACGACATAGATGACTCAGGCTTTTTCAATATCAGTTTAATTTTTTGGTATACCTCTTCTTTCGGATCAATCGGATAAGTCACCGGTTGTCCGTTCACCTTCATGTCTACATCTAATGTCCGACCGATTTTTACTAAAACCTCCGATTCCGACGTTAGATCAAACGTTTGGGTTTGTCCATTTGTCAAGTTCCCTTGGAAAAAGCTGTGGCCCTTTCCGTTGAATACTCCGATCCAAGAAGCTCCCTTCGATGTGAGCTCAAGCTTTAGCTCGTTGGCGGCCACCTCGATGGTAGACGTATTCCCCGTCTTTTCTATCACATGGAAAATAGGAGCAGAAGTGGATTCGTTCGAATCATCCTTATCTGCTTCTTTCTGTGTCTTTTCTTTTGCAGTTTTGCTGCTTTTCTTTTCTTTTTCCACTGCTTTTTCCAGCGGTGAATTTTTAGGACGTTCGACTTCTGTCGCTTCGCTGGTCATTGGTTGCTGCTGTTCTGCTTTTTGACCGCCGCGCTGCAAGAAAATCCACAGCACGACTGCCACTGCCACAATAACAGCCGCGATAAGCAGTTTTGGAAGCATGGACAGCCACTTGTCATGCTTCATCGAAACCTGCTGCCTGCTTTTTACGCGAGAAAGCTGCTCTGAAAATTCTTCCTGCTGCGACGAAGGGATTTCATGCTCGTATTCATGAAAAAGCTCCTCGGGATCCAGCCCTACTGCCTCAGCATATTGCTTAATAAATGCCCGAACATAAAAATTGCCTGGCATAATCGCATAGTTTCCTTCTTCAATGCCAAGTAAGTAACGTTTTTGGATTTTCGTGATGTCCTGTAATTCGTCTAAACTAATTTTTTTCGCTTCTCTCGCCTCTTTTAATCGTTTACCTAATTCCGTCAACGATAACACCTTCCACCTTTTTCTTAAAAATCAAATTCAGAAAAACCGTCGTGGGAAAACAGCGTCTGCTGATCCACAACATCGTATGTAATCTCCTCGGATGGATCATTCCGCAATTCAATAATATAGTCAAAATCATCCAGCGAATACTCCGTATGGCGAACAAAAATATCTGGATGCTCAACAACCTTTGTCGCTTCCAGCCGCATCAGCTCGCGTATAAGCTGCCAATGCCGCTCATTAGCTCGGCGGGTCGATACGATGCCATCCATGATAAAAATGTTGTTTTCACTGTATTCATCTTCAATAAGCTGGCTGCGAACCGTTTGCTTAATCAATGTTGATGACACGAACAGCCACCGCTTATTGGCGCACACGCTCGCCGCAACAATCGACTCGGTTTTTCCAACGCGCGGCATGCCGCGAATACCAATCAGCTTATGGCCTTTTTCCTTAAAAATTTCAGCCATAAAATCAACAAGCAAGCCAAGCTCATTACGCACAAACCGAAACGTCTTTTTGTCATCTACATCGCGTTGGATATAGCGCCCATGCCTTACCGCTAGACGATCAAGCAGCCTTGGCTGCCGCAGCTTGATAATCGTGATATTGTCCATCGTCCGCAAAATAGAGGAAAGCCGCTCAATTTGCTCGTTATTCCGACAGCGAAGAAGCATGCCGCGCCGTGAATCATCAACACCATTAATTGTAACGATATTAATGGACAGCATTCCTAAAAGAGATGCGATGTCTCCTAGCAGCCCCGGACGATTAATATGAATTTCATATTCTAAATACCATTCTTGTTTTTCCATCGCATTTCCTCCCCTCGCGCTTAAGGAGACACATGTATGAGGTGATAAATTCATACTACTATAATATCAATATGAAACGCAATAGAAAAGGAAAGCAAACACAACCATTTCATTTATTCATGAAAAAAGAGAGGAAAGCCCTCTCTTAGTGTCTCTGTACTAATTTCACCATCATATTAGCAATCGCATGCTGTTCTTGCTCATCAGCTACGCTCCATAAATCGGAAAGAAGGCGCTCTTCAGGATTTTTCGGATCGATTTGCTTCGCTAAATAATCGCCAATCTGATAAGCAACATCCGAAATCACTTCTTGACCAAGTCCTTGATGCTTTGCTTGCTCAAGGCGTTCGCCTAAGAAATCTTTCCATTGTTCGAAGTTATCGAGTACAGACATGTTTGTTTCCTCCTCCTATTCAGTTTCACCAATAGTTTATCTATTTGACGTAAAAATATACTTACGTGTTAGCAATACCATCCTCCATTTACACTAATCACTTGCCCTGTAATATAGGAGGCGTCTTCCGAGAGTAAAAAAGAAACGGTTTTCGCTACTTCACTTGGCATTCCAATTCTTCCAAGCGGAATTTCCTCTTCTAATTCCTTTATCTCTGTTTCGCTAAATGGCTCAAGCATGTCTGTACGAATCGCCCCTGGAGCAACAGCATTTACGCGAATGCCGCTTGGCGCCAATTCTTTTGCCAGCGCTTTAACAAACGCGTTCTGTCCCCCTTTAACCATTGAATAAACCACTTCACACGAAGCACCTGTCAATCCCCATATGGATGAAATGATAATAATATTTCCATGTTTTTTCTTAATCATCGGCGAAAGCAATTTTTTCGTTAATAGAACAGGGCTTGTCACATGAAGCTGTACCATTCTTTGTACAAGCTCATCACTCATATCCGTTATTAGCCCGTAGTAGCTGATACCGCAATTATGGATCATAACATCGAGCGGGCGGTCAATTTGAGCAAGTAGCGTCTGCACGCCATCCTGCCGAGAAAGATCTGCTTGCACCGCAGCAGTATAAACGTTAGACAACTGCTGTTGCAGGGCTTGAACGTTTTCATAATGTCGGTGATAATGCAAAAAAAGCCCGTACCCTTTAGCAGCTAATTCTTGAGCAATACTCGCGCCAATGCCACCGCTTGCTCCCGTAATAAGTGCATATTTCATCAAGATCCCCCTAAAAAAGCATCCTTTTGTGCAAAAGGATGCTTTTTTGCTTTATTCTTTCGGAACAACCTGGCAAACCGCCAACTGCTTCTGATGAAAGCATTCGTTAGCGACTTTCATTATATCATGAATCGTCAATGATTCCAGTACCGGCACGACTTCAAATAGACTCATCTCATGAAAGGCATATCGCGTAAATTGGTTGGCGATATATTCTGGAGAGTTCAAAGAGCGTAGAAACGCGCCGATCTTTTTCTTTTTCACCCGTTCTAAATCCTCTTGCGGTAACGGCGAGTCCTGAAATGTTAAAATCACCTGCTTAATTTCCGTAGCTAATTTCTCAGGATCATTTGTATCACCGCCAATAACGGCAAAACCGAACTGTTCTTCCTCCGTATAGTCGTAAGCAAACGTTTCATCAATTAACCCTTGCTGGTATAATCGCTCATAATGCTGTGAGCTTTTTCCAAATAAATAATCAAGCAGGACATTCATCGCTAGCTCATGTTTTAATTTTTCCTTCCCTTTTTGCTTGACGGCTTTTGCCTTAATGCCGACCAAGCATTTACTCGTTTGAACATGCATTGGAAGCACATGCTTTTCCTTGGCCACTTCCTCTGGTTCTTGATAGTGAAATCGTTGAATTTCAGATGCTTTTGGAAATGATTTTTTTGCTTGATTGCGGCGAATTTGCTCCATCATCGCTTTCTCATCGACTGGTCCGGCAATAAACAGCAGCATGTTGCTTGGATGATAAAATGTTTCATAGCACTCATATAACAAGTCTTTTGTGATATCAGCGATTGATTCCACTGTTCCAGCAATATCGATTTTGACCGGATGCTGCTGATACATGCTTTCAATCAATCCAAAATAGACACGCCAATCTGGATTATCGTCATACATGCGAATTTCTTGGCCGATAATTCCTTTTTCTTTTTCGACCGTTTGCTCAGAAAAATAAGGAGTTTGAACGAAATCCATCAGCGTTTCTAAATTTTTCTCAACATTTGCCGTGCTTGAAAATAAATAAGCGGTTCTGGTAAACGATGTAAACGCATTGGCTGAAGCCCCTTGTTTACTGAATTGCTGAAACACATCGCCGTCTTCCTTCTCAAACAGCTTATGCTCAAGAAAGTGGGCGATCCCATCCGGCACGCGCTTCATCTCTGTTGTGCCAAGCGGGACGAATTGATTATCCACTGATCCATATTTAGTCGTAAATGTTGCGTATGTTTTATTGAAGGATTTTTTTGGTAAAATGTATACATCTAAGCCATTGGGCATTTTTTCATAATAAAGCTGCTCCTGTAGCTGTTCATACACAATCTTTTCCATTACTTTTCCCCCTCCATTCCGGTAAGGAAGTAAATCGTATCAAGCTCAATCTGATTAGCAACACGAACGATATCTTCGCGCTGTACCTTTTCGGTTCCAGAAAGCCACTCGTCAATAGGCCGTTTTCGTTCTGAAACCACGTTATGGTAGAGCACTTCTACCATCCCTCTTGGCGTATCAAGCGTCTCAAGCAGCTGGTTGCGAATGACCGCCTTTGTTTGCTCGATTTCGTTGTCGCTAAATTCCCCTTGCTTCATCGCGTTCATTTGCTCATGAATGATTTGCATCGCTTTTTCGTAATTGGCTGGCTCAATTCCTGACATCACCATCAAAAGCCCTTTATGACTCTCCAACCGAG
This sequence comes from Anoxybacillus sp. UARK-01, assembly GCF_002075365.1. Taxonomy (NCBI): domain Bacteria; kingdom Bacillati; phylum Bacillota; class Bacilli; order Caryophanales; family Anoxybacillaceae; genus Anoxybacillus; species Anoxybacillus sp. UARK-01. The sequence continues at coordinate 26,014 of NZ_NASY01000030.1, forward strand.
AAGCAGCATAATAAGCAAGGCTCGCTTTTTCGCGAACATTAATAAAGAGCTTGGAGTGCGAAAATCCCCCGAATATGCCGTTGAATACCTGTAAGGCATAATAGTCATCATCGTCATACGTAATCTGGGTCCGATAGCCGATGTTCAGTTTTCCTTGCTTGATATCCTGCTTTTCTACAACTTCATGGACATTTTCCACTTTTTTCGGCTCGACATGCGGTTTCTCGGCTGTTCTCGGAAGCTGTCCAGGAAGCTGAAGATGCTGTTGAACCGCTTCAAGCGCACTGGTTTCCTCAATGTCCCCGATAATGTATAGGTCCACCTCATCTTCTTGTAACGCCTTTTTGTAATAAGTAAATAATGTGTCTGGCGTAATGGCCTCCACATCTTCGAGTTGGCCATGAGACGGCAACGCATACGGTTCATTTTTGCACATTTCCTCCACTAGCCGCAAATTGGCATAGCGCATTTTATCATCATATGCAGATTGAATCCGCTGCTTTAACGCCCGTTTCTCTTGTTCAACAATCTGCGAAACAAAGCGCCCGTTTTCTAACGCTGGGTGCAGGATAATTTCACTTAAAAGTTGAATCGCCTTATTCAAGAGAGGAGAGGCGTCTTTTAAAAATTTTTCATTCGCCACATCGAGCCGGATCGTGATAATATGAAATTCTCCTTTTTTTGTCAAATCGACATTGAGCATGGCTCCATATAGCTCATCTAAATAAGTTCTAAGCGTTTTCATGCTTGGATGCGTCTTTGTGCCGCTTTGCAGCACATATGGCAAAAGAGCGCGCAATGTTACCGTTTCTTTAGATAAAGGGGCTTTCATCTTCCAAACGAGCGTACTTGTTTTATATTTATCCGTTTGAACGAAATGCGTGCGGAAGCCTTGAGTAGTGATCGTATTTTCACGGATCAAAAAAACTCCTCCTCTTCATTTGTATTTTTTGCGAATCATTCTAGCTTATTTTTCCTTATCACCAATATACATTTTTGCCAAAATAAAATGCAAATAACAAACAAAAAAAGGGGCTGTCCAATAAGTCCAAAAATAAAAATGCTGAACGAGGAAATGGAAAAATTTCCGTTCAGCATTTTTGTTTGTGAACTCGATCGAATCCATCGAGTTCTTCTAAATAGGATTATCGCTTCCCTTTTACATACGGTGTGCCGAGCGCTTTTGGAGCATCGGCGCGGCCGATAAATCCCGTTAAAGCTAAAATAGTTAATACATATGGGGCAATGAGCAAATAAACCGTTGGCACGTTCTTTAAGAACGGGATGGTTTGTCCCACAATACTTAAGCTTTGGGCCAAGCCGAAAAACAACGCAGCCCCCATCGCACCAAGCGGATGCCACTTACCAAAAATCATCGCGGCAAGCGCCATAAAACCGTGTCCAGAAATGGTGGCATGGCTAAAATCACGGGAAATAATTGTCGCATAGACGGCACCGCCAAGTCCGCCGAGCGCACCGCTGATCATGACGGCAATATAACGCATTTTCGCGACGTTGATTCCCATTGTATCTGCTGCCATTGGATGTTCGCCGACAGAGCGAAGGCGAAGGCCAAACGGTGTTTTAAATAAAATATACCATACAACAAAAGCGAGGACGATTGCGATATAGGACGGAATATATCCGTTTGAGAAAAATAACGGGCCAATAATCGGAATATGGCTTAACACGGGAATATCAATTTTATCAAATCCCACTTGAATTTGGTCGGTTTGACCTTTCCCGTATATTTTTTTTACTAAAAACAGAGATAAGCCCACTGCCAAAAAGTTAATCGCCACACCGCTCACGACTTGGTCTGCACGAAACGTAATGGATGCGACAGCGTGAAGCAACGAGAAGATGGCACCCACAATCATCGCTACAATAAGCGCCAGCCAAGGAGTAAGCTCGCCGAACGAATCGGCAAAGGTCAAGTTGAAGACAATCCCCGTAAATGCTCCAATTACCATCAAGCCTTCCAATCCGATATTAACAACACCGGAACGTTCGCTGAATACACCGCCAAGCGCAGTGAAAATAAGTGGAGCGGCAAAGAAAAGCGCCGAAGGAATAATAATTTGTAACATTTCGTAAACGCCCACTTATTTTCCCTCCTTTTTAAAACGAGATAATAATAGACGAATAAGATAGCTAGATGCTACGAAGAAAATAATTAACGCGATGACAATATCGACAAGCTCTGTAGGTACATCCGCACTTGACGGCATTTCGAGCGCTCCTACCTTCAGTGCCCCAAATAAAAGCGCAGATAAAATAATTCCGAACGCGTTATTGCTTCCAATTAATGCAACCGCGATCCCATCGAAACCGATGCCGGTAAAGCCTGCTTTTACAGAGATATTTCCGAACGTGCCGAGCCCTTCCATCGCTCCAGCAACTCCGGCAAACGCACCGGAAATGACCATTGATAAAATAATGTTGCGCGGAACATTCATTCCTGCGTATTGAGAAGCATGCTGGTTAAAGCCGACAGCACGCAATTCATATCCTTTTGCTGTTTTTTCAAGCAAAAACCACATGATAATTGCACCGATTAAGGAAATAATAATTCCATAGTGCAACGTTGAATAATCAGTAATGGATTGAAGAAATTCTGATTGCAATGATGCCGATGGATGAACGGTCTCTGATTTAAATCCTTTATCAGAAAGCACAGAACGAATAATGGCATTCGTTACATGCAAAGCGATATAGTTCATCATAATCGTGATAATGACTTCATGCACTTTAAAACGTGCCTTTAAAAACCCGGGGATGAACGCCCATAGCGCTCCCGCCGCTGCCGCTGCCAAAATTGCCAGCGGTAAATGAATCACTTTTGGCAAATCGAGCGAAACCCCTACCCATACTGAAGCAAGCCAGCCAACAATCAGTTGTCCCTCTACTCCAATATTAAAAAGTCCTGTGCGGAAAGCAAAGGCTACCGCTAAACCTGCAAGGATATAAGGGGTGGTTTGACGAATCGTTTCCCCAATATAATAGCTGTCGCCAAACGATCCATATAAAAGGGCTGAATATCCCGCAATAGGATTATACCCGCTTACAAGCATGACAATGGATCCGGCGATCACTCCAAGCAATACAGCAAATACTGGAATAAGAAATTTCGTTAGACGACTTGAATTCATGAAGAAACACCTGCTTCCTTCTGTTTACTACCTGCCATTAGCAAACCGAGCTCTTGCTCTGTCGTTTCCTTCGGATCGACAATGGCAACGATTTTTCCTTCGTAAATCACAGCAATGCGATCACTGACATTCATGACTTCATCTAATTCAAAAGAAACAAGCAGCACCGCTTTCCCTTGATCCCGTTGCTCAATCAAGCGTTTATGAATAAACTCAATCGCTCCGACATCCAGTCCGCGTGTTGGTTGTGCAGCAATCAACAGCTCCGGATTGCGATCCACTTCGCGGCCGATGATAGCCTTTTGCTGGTTACCGCCAGATAAAGCGCGAGCTGGCGTATATTCGTCTGGTGTACGCACATCGAACTCGGCAATCAATTGGCGTGCTTTGTCATAAATCGCCTTAAAGTTTAAGACACCATTCTTGGAATACGGCTTTTTGTAATAGGTTTGCAATACCATATTTTCGCCAATCGGAAAATCAAGAACGAGCCCATGCTTATGCCGGTCTTGTGGAATATGTCCTACCCCAGCTTCTGTAATTTTACGCGGGGAAAGATTGAAGATATCTTGTCCATTTAAAAGAATGGATCCGGATTCCGCTTTCAGAAGACCTGTAATGGCTTCGATGAGCTCGGTTTGTCCATTGCCATCCACTCCGGCAATGCCGACAATTTCCCCCGCACGAACAGTTAAATTCAAATGGTCAACGACGGTGACTCCCCGAGCATCTTTTACGACTAGATCCTTGATTTCTAGCACTTCTTTGCTAGGCTGTGCCGGTTTTTTATCGGTTTTAAACTGCACTTCACGGCCTACCATCAGCGCGGCGAGTTCATTTGGATTCGTATCGGCAACATTGAGTGTATCAATGCCTTTTCCGCGGCGAATGACCGTCACGCGATCGCATACTTCCATAATTTCTTTTAATTTGTGCGTGATTAAAATAATCGATTTTCCTTCGCGGACGAGTGCTTTCATAATTTGAATGAGCTCTTGAATTTCCTGCGGTGTTAAAACAGCAGTCGGTTCGTCAAAAATAAGAATTTCCGCACCGCGATATAACGTTTTTAAAATTTCTACGCGCTGCTGCATTCCGACAGAAATATCAGCGATTTTCGCCGTTGGATCAACCGCTAATCCATAACGCTCCGACAGCTCGCGCACTTGCTGCTCCGCATGCTTGATATCAATTTTTCCACCCTTTGTCGGTTCGCTTCCTAGAATAATATTTTCTGTTACCGTAAATGTATCGACAAGCATAAAATGCTGATGCACCATTCCGATGCCAAGATCGTTAGCGACATTTGGATTCGCGATTTTAACAGATTGCCCCTTTACTCGGATTTCTCCGCCGTCTGGCTGATACAGCCCAAACAGCACGTTCATCAGCGTCGATTTTCCAGCGCCGTTCTCTCCAAGCAAAGCATGGATTTCGCCTTTTTTTAATTGGAGAGTAATATTGTCGTTAGCGACGAAGTTTCCAAATACCTTTCGGATATTTAACATTTCAATTACGTATTCCAAACAAATTCACTCCTCTTAAATGAGCATGTTAAAATCATTAAATAAAAAGCTACAAATTTGTGTTTGTAACTTTTTATTTAATGATTTTGGGCGAATAAAAAGGCTAGTAAGCACTAGCCTTTTTATTCAATTTAACCCCTTATTTTAAGCTTGCTTCAAATTTTTTGTATTCGTCGCGAGTAGACGGCACTTTAACTTCGCCATTAATGATTTTTTGCTTCCATTCATCAACGGCCTTTAACACTTCCGGCTTGATGTTATCTTGAGTTGGCGCGATTCCTACCCCATTTTCAGGCAAACCATACTCAAGCGTTTTGCCGCCTGGGAATTGGCCTTCTTTCGCTTTTTTCGCTACATCGTATACCGCAACATCAACGCGCTTAACCATCGATGTCAATGTCACATTGTACGTTTTTCCGCCTACTGTGACTTCACCTTCTGGAGCCTGGTCTTTGTCAACCCCGATGACCCAAAGCTCACGGTTTGGATCTTTTGTTTTTAAGTCTTTTGCTTCAGAGAAGACACCATTACCTGTTGCGCCTGCTGCGTGGTAAATGACGTCAATGCCAGAAGCATACATGCTAGATGCGATCGCTTTTCCTTTATCCGCTTGGTCAAATGCTCCAGCGTATTGCACTTCTACCTTCGCATTTGGGTTTACAGACTTGACGCCTGCAAGGAATCCGCTTTCAAACTTCTCAATTAATGGGATTTCCATACCACCAACAAAACCGATTTTATTGGTTTTTGTTGTCAATCCAGCGACAACTCCTACAAGGAACGATCCTTCATGCTCTTTGAAGGTAATGCTCGCTACATTTGGCTTGTCCACTGTGCTGTCTACGATCGCAAAATGATTTTTTGGCTTTTGCTCAGCGATTTTCGTAATCGCATCTGTCATTAAATAACCAATTCCATAGATTAAATCGTAGTCGCTTCTAACAAGCTTGTTTAAATTTGTGGCATAGTCGGTATCGTTTTGCGATTGCAAATAATCGTAACCATCCTTGCCTTTTTTCATGCCATTTTCTTCACCAAATTTTTGCAATCCTTCCCAAGCAGATTGGTTAAACGATTTGTCGTCAATTCCGCCGACATCCGTTACCATTGCTACTGTAAAGCTGTCTTTCTTTTCTCCTGCGTTCTCATCGTTTCCACAGCCGCTAAGCAGCGTGCCGGCCGCAAGGACAAGAGAAAGAGCAAGACCCATGCGTTTTTTCTTCATCACTTTTACCCCCTAGTAAAAATAGTAACTAAAACCCCTTTATATTATCCAATAGATGTCGATGTTCTATGTATGAAATGTCACCCCCTTAAAAATGAACCCGTTTTCGCAGCACATGAAAGCTGAATTTATCAGATTTGAAATAGTTAATGGAATACAAAATGGGTTCATCGTTTTTATCAAAATGCATTTGCTTTAAAACAAGCAAAGCTGTTTCCGGATCGCATTGCAACGTTGGCGACACCTTTTCATGATAACCGACCGGTTCAATATGCGCTACCGCATAGGCAATATCATGATTCGTTTGACTTTGTAAATTTTCAAACAATGATTCGTGTTCGTAAGAAATTCCCTTCGGCAAGTATTTACAAGGAATTTTGTCAACACAGTACACGACTGGCTCACCGTCAGCTGTCCGTACCCGTTCCACAAGCAAAATTTCTTCAGAAGGCGAACATTGAAACCGACGTACATCTTCCTCTGTCGGACTTTGAACAGAAGAGGAAAGAAAAATCGTGCCCGGTTTTCGGCCGGCTTGTTTAATCATATCCGTTACACTGCTTAGCTGTTCAATGCCGGAGGTGAACATCGGCTTTGCATTCACAAATGTGCCGACTCCGTGTCTGCGGATAATGACGTTTTCTTCCTCTAAAATTCGAAGCGCTTCACGCAATGTAGCTCGGCTAACTCCGAGCTGCTTCGACAGCTCAAACTCTGATGGGAGCTTTTGCTTTTCCTTGTAAACGCCTGTTTCAATATCTTGTTTGATACGATCAATGACTTGCAAATATAGATGGCGATTATCAGATTTAATCGACATTCGAAAAGCCTCCACTCAATAGTTTGCAGATATCAGACCTCTGACGTAAGACAAATTAACCTAATCGACATTACTATAACACTTTTTCGCTCATAAATAAATAGGGAATAAAAATTTTGTCGAAAAAAGCAAATGTCATTAACGTAAGCGTTTTCAATATGACATGATAATTCAAGCAAATCATTTAAGATTTGCTTGAATTATCCATTATGCTACGATGTTTTCGCGTTTTCTTTTGCCACGAGAACAGCGCGCGGCTTACTTCCTTCGTAAGGGCCGACAACTCCTCTTGCTTCCATCGCATCAATCAATCTGGCAGCACGGTTGTATCCGATGCGGAAGCGGCGCTGCAGCATGGAAACAGAAGCGCTTTGCATTTCCACAACAAGCTGGACCGCTTCCTCGTAAAGCTCGTCGTCAAAATCGGCTTCTTCCTCTACCGTGTCATCCGGAATCATTTCCTCTTGATATTGCGCTTTTTGCTGTGAAACGACAAACTGCACAATCGCCTCGACTTCTTCATCTGATACAAAAGCGCCTTGTACGCGAATCGGCTTAGCGGCTCCCATTGGCAAAAACAGCATGTCACCTCGGCCTAGCAGCTTCTCCGCTCCTCCCATATCTAAAATCGTGCGCGAATCCGTTTGCGAAGAAACACTAAAGGCAATTCGCGATGGGATGTTCGCCTTAATGACTCCTGTAATGACATCTACAGAAGGACGCTGGGTAGCGATAATTAAATGGATGCCAGCCGCTCGTGCCATTTGCGCAAGCCGTGTAATCGAGTCTTCCACATCGGATGAAGCGACCATCATTAAATCGGCGAGCTCATCAACAATCACCACGATATATGGAAGCAGCGGTTGCTTGGCACTCGATTGTTGATTATACCGCTGAATATACTCGTTATATCCCTCAATATTTCTCATTCCCGTATGCGAAAACAGCTCGTATCGTCGCTCCATTTCGCTCACCACTTTTTTTAATGCTTGTGACGCTTTTTTCGGATCTGTCACAACGGGAGCTAATAAATGCGGGATGCCGTTATATACACTAAGCTCCACCATTTTCGGATCAATCATCATCATTTTGACTTCATGCGGCTTAGCACGCATCAACAGACTGGTAATCATTCCGTTAATACAGACGCTTTTTCCGCTTCCTGTTGCCCCAGCGACTAACAGATGAGGCATTTTGTTAAGCTCTGCCACGATGGCTTCCCCTGAGATATCTCTTCCCAAGCCAATGACAAGCTTAGCATCGGGCTTGTAATTCTCGGTGGCTTCCAATACTTCCCGCAATGAAACAGTGGCTATTTCTTCATTGGGCACCTCGATGCCGATCGCTGATTTTCCGGGAATCGGCGCTTCAATGCGAATGTCCTTTGCAGCGAGGGCAAGAGCCAAGTCGTCGCTTAAGTTGACAATTTTGCTCACTTTCACACCGACATCAGGATATACTTCATACTTTGTAACAGCGGGACCAAGATGAACCTGCGTGACTTTCGCTTTGACTCCAAAGCTCTGAAAAGTCTTTTCAAGCTTCCGAGCATTTGCATAAATATTGTCATGATCTTTTGCTTGATTTGCCGGCTTCGGAAGCCGAAGAAGCTCAAGCGGCGGCAATTGATAATCGACATTTTCCATTTCCGTAAACGACATAGGAGGATTCTGTCCTTCCTCGTCATCCTCTTCTTGCTCAATCGGATCTGCAGTCTGTTCATTTGCTCTTACTGCACTAAAATCAGAAATAATGGGGGGCAATGATATTTCCTCTTCCTCATCAGCCGCTTGTTCCCTCTCTTCTTCCTTTGTTTGATATGTATCTGAACTGGCCGTATCCGATCTCCGTCTCGTTTTTGTTCTTTTTTTCCAGCTGCCTTTGATATCGATGATAAACTCGTTCCATTGCTCGCGCACAAAGGAAACGATCCAAGCAATGACTTTTCCGACCGTTTCATTCAGCGATTTTCCGCTAATTAAAAGCGCACCAGCCACGAAAAGAATCAGGCATATCCATTTTGTGCCGAGCTCATCAAACAATTGGTAGCTTGCAGCGAACAAAAGCGCACCTACCATCCCGCCCCCTAAATCTGGATAGGAGGATGCTCCCTTCATTTCCTGCCAAAAAAGCTCCCATGTCGTGCGGATAATGCTAGGATCTTGAAACTTTCCTTGCCGAGACAATAAATGAAACAACGTTTGATGGCTTAGCAATAAAAGAGCAGCAGCCATCGTATAAACGCCGAGCAGCCAGCGGTTAACAAGCGGAGGCCACATACGTTTCCAAATGACATAGATAGAAGCTAAAAGCAAGCCGAGCAATAGGAGGATATGCCACTCACCAAGAAAAAAGCGGGCAAACGATACAAGCGTCTGACCTACTAATCCAAGCCGCGCCATTCCAATAACGGATAGAGCAAGCATAAGCAATCCTGTCAGTTCAAAACGAAAAATTGTTTTCCATGTTTGGTTTTTTGCTTGTTTTTTTGTTTGTTTTTTTTGCTGACGCTTACGTTTTGCCATATTTACTCACTCCGATACAAAACTGGAAATGTCGAAAAAAGCAGCCAAGACTGGCTGCTTTTTTCGCTTGTATTTATTATATCATGCTTAGATCTAGAATTCATTAAGTTTCGAACGACGAAGGAAATCTCGCGCCAGGTGCATATTTTTGCTGCAAAAAATCAGCAGGATTTGTGCTTAAATTGCGGACAATCTGCCATTCCTTTGTTTCTGTTTCCTCCACAAGAAATGGAATGCCGTCATAATAAATCACTTTTTGCTTCGTGTACTCGCTGCTGTCTGTTTGAAAAATGAGATGCTCCGGCATCATCGTATATAAGATCATTGCAGCATCGTCCCCTCTGATTTTTTCGCATCAATCATTTCGCGCAGCTTTTTCATTGCTTGAGCTACGCCGCCTACCTCATCAATTAATCCATATTGTACGGCGTCCGGTCCCACCACATTTGTACCGATGTCACGTGTTAAGTTTCCTTTGGAAAACATAAGCTCTTTAAATTTTTCTTCGGTAATTTTTGAATGCTTTGTCACAAAACGAACCACTCGTTCCTGCATTTTATCTAAGTATTCAAATGTTTGTGGTACACCAATGACAAGCCCTGTTAAGCGAATCGGATGAATCGTCATTGTTGCCGTCTCGGTGATGAATGAATAATGACACGAAACAGCGATCGGCACCCCGATGGAGTGTCCTCCTCCTAAAACAATCGAAACAGTCGGCTTAGACAGTGATGCAAGCATTTCAGCAATGGCTAACCCCGCTTCTACATCGCCACCAACCGTATTCAACACCACAAGCAAGCCTTCGATATTTGGATTTTGCTCAATGGCTACAATTTGTGGTATGACATGCTCATATTTTGTTGCTTTATTTTGCGGAGGAAGCTGGATATGCCCCTCAATCTGCCCAACAATCGTTAAACAATGTATATTGGTATCCTGAGTCATTTGCGGTACATTCGTTTGGCCAAGCTGTTGAATATTTTCCGCAACCTGTTCATTTTTTTCACGATTTGGATCGGATTCTGACTCAAATGCTATGTATCGCTCCTTCTCCATCAACATGCTCCTTTCTTATCATCATACCATTAGTATGTTCTATCTATTAAATAAAAATGCCGATGGAAGGATTCTCCTCCCATCGGCAGCAACATTCGACTTTGAGCATGATTGCATTAAATTTCCATAATAATGGGTAAAATCATTGGCTTGCGTTTTGTTTTTTCGAATAAATATTGGCTGAGCGCCTCGCGCATGCCCATTTTTAATGAAGACCACTCAATCACATAATCTTGCAGGCATTTATTTACAATATTCGTTACCATTTTCGTCGCTTCATCCAGCAGCGTTTCTGATTCCCTCACATATACGAAGCCGCGAGAGATAATTTCAGGTCCAGCCACAATTTTTTTCGCTTCTTTGCTTAATGTTACGACGACAATTAAAATGCCGTCTTGGGAAAGAAGACGGCGATCGCGCAAGACAATGTTGCCAACATCCCCAATTCCTAAGCCGTCGATTAAGATGTTTCCGCACGGAACTTTGCCGCCAAAGCGCGCTTGACCATTACGGAATTCAACGACCTCACCTTTATCAATTAAGAATGTTCGTTCTTCGGAAATACCGACAGCTTTAGCTAGATTAGCGTGAGCTTTCTGCATGCGATATTCTCCGTGAACAGGAATAAAATAGCTTGGTTTCATTAAATTGAGCATCAGTTTGAGCTCTTCCTGGCACCCATGGCCGGATACATGTACATTTTTATAGACCACATGCGCTCCTGCACGATATAAGGCATCCATTGTCTTTAAGTGCAGCAGCTCATGCCCCGGCATTGGCGAAGCAGCAACAATAACCGTATCTCCTTCCTTGATGCTTACATGCTTATGTGTTTGCTTCGCCATTCGCACAAGAGCACCCATGTGCTCTCCTCGCCCGCCTGTCGTCAAAATGACAAGCTCACGATCTTCGTATTGTTGGAGATCATGAATAGAAATGATCGTTTTTTCTGGAAGCTGCAGGTAGCCTAAGCGGACTGCCACATCCATCACTTTATGTATGTTCTTTCCAACAATCGCTACCTTTCTTCCGTGTTTTTTAGCCGCGTTCAGCACCTGCTGTATTCTTGTAATGTTGGACACATAGCAGGCAGCAATCACTCTTCCCCTTGCATTATAAACAACATCTGATATCGCTTCAGCAACACTCATATCAGATCCGGTATATCCCGGCTTTTCCGCATTCGTGCTGTCCGATAAAAGACACAAAACTCCTTTCTCGCCTATTTGCGCCATTTTCCCTAAATCGGCGTGGTTGGCCCCATACGGAGTTTGATCAAATTTGAAATCTCCGGTATATACGATCGCTCCTTGCGACGTATGGAAGCTAATTCCAACAGAATCTGGAATGCTATGAATCGTCCGAAAGAATGTGACGATCGTTTTGTCAAAAGCAATTTCGGAATCAGAACGAATTTCGATTAATGGAGCGCTAGCGCTTATTCCTTGCTCTTTTAGCTTCTCCTCAACTAATCCAAGCGTCAATTTCGTTCCATATACAGGAGCTGTAATTTTTTTCAACACGTAGGCAATAGCGCCAATGTGCTCTTCATGACCATGTGTTAAAAAGATCCCCTTAATCTGTTCTTTTCGCTCAACAAGATAGGAAATATCGGGAATGACCTTGTCAATCCCAAGCATTTCATCCTCTGGAAACATTAAGCCTGCATCAACCATAAAAATATCTTCATCCAATTCGATAATATACATATTTTTCCCGATTTCTCCTACTCCTCCAAGGGAAAATATGCGTATCTTTTCTACTTTTGTCCTCAATGGCACGTCCTCCTAATGTCAAACTAACCCGCTCAAAGTCACTTGACATTATTATAACTGATGGCAGATTTTAAATACAAGCTAATTTGTTCGTCACCATTCATGGGAATAAAAACGGCCAATCCGCCCATACAGCGAATTGGCCACTTTACTCTGAATACATCTTCCCCACCTACACTCTATTTAAAGACGGGAAGTTTCTTAAGCAGATATAGTGAACTACCCGCCACCTGCGCTTCGCTTAGAGGAGGGGGCTTTAAGCGACTTGTGCGTGTTCGCTGAACGGTAATCCACACACAAGAACCCTTTACGCTTCCCTTCGTTCCGAAGGGGTCCGTTCGAACAATAGAGTATCCTATCCAGTGGCGATTGCCAACCGAAATTCATCTCCCCCTACTCACTGGGCTGTCGCCTTCACGTTCCTTGAGGATGGGAGACTTCTTTTGGAAAGCTGTTAAATATTCTGGAGCAAGCCCATCAGTTCGTTCCGCTCTTGCTCTGTTAATGGAACAAGCGGCAGGCGGACAGAGCCGACATCCAGACCTTTCAGCTGCAGCGCTGTTTTAACTGGAACAGGGCTTGGCGCCGCGAATAGCCCTTTCATAATTGGAAGCAACGTTTGATGCAGTTTGGCTGCCTTGCTATGGTCACCAGCTTCGAATGCCGAAATCATTTGCTGCATCTCATGACCAATAACATGAGAGGCAACAGACACGACACCAGCACCTCCAATGGCCATCACCGGAAGCGTCAGTCCATCATCACCGCTATACAGCAAAAACTCTTCCTTTGTACGTGCCATAACCTCAGCCATCGCATCAAGGTTGCCACTTGCATCCTTAAGAGCCACAACATTTGGAATCTCTGCTAACCGAACAAGCGTATCAACCGAAATATTAACAACGGAACGACCTGGAATGTTATATACCATGATAGGCAGGCTCGTGCTTTCCGCGATCGCTTTAAAATGCTGGTAAAGTCCCTCTTGATTCGGCTTATTATAATATGGAGCCACAATCATAATGGCGTCGACACCAACCGCTTCAGCTTTTCTTGTCAGCTCAATGGATGCGCGCGTATTATTGCTTCCCGTTCCTGCAATGACGGGAACACGGCCATTAACCACAGAAACAACATGGCGGAACAGGGCGACTTTCTCCTCAGTTGTCAGCGTCGGAGATTCTCCCGTCGTCCCTGCCACAACAAGAGAATCGGTGCCATTTTCAAGCAAGTATTGAATCAACTGAGTCGTTTTATCAAAGTCAATGTTTCCTTTGCGATCAAATGGTGTCACCATCGCCGTGACAACTTTTCCAAATGAAACCAATATTTTCACTCCTCATCATCATATTTCATCGGTTCGGCTTCCGAAAGATGAAAAGCGTCATGAAGCGCATTAACGGCTTTCTTTAAATCTTCTTCCTTAACCAACACCCAAATCGTTGTATGGCTGTCAGCCGATTGCAAAATTTGAATTCCTTTTTCAGAAAGGGCGGTCACAATCTTCGCTGTAACCCCAGGCACCCCAGCGATTCCTGCACCAACGGTCGACACCTTTGCGCACCCTCTTGTTACAGAAGGTTCATAGCCAATCTTCCGCAATGCTGAAATCGCGCGATCGGTCATGTCACCAGCTACTGTGTATACCACGCCATTCGGTGATATATTAATAAAATCGACGCTAATTCCTTCGTTTGCCATTGCACTAAACACATCAGACTGGAGCTCGTAATGCCCTTCTTTTGCTTGCACCTTGATTTGTGTCACGTTCGCAACATGAGCGATTCCCGTTACAAGACGCTCTCTAACATCGCTTCCTTTATTCGGCTTTACGCTGGATGTAACAAGCGTTCCTAAAGAATCTGAATAGGTTGAGCGCACCCGCAGCGGAACTTTCGCCTGCATGGCAATCTCCACGGCGCGAGGGTGAATGACTTTCGCCCCTTGATAGGCCATATTGCAAATTTCTGTATATGTGACAATATCAAGCGGACGAGCGTTTTCCACGATGCGTGGATCAGCTGTCATCACTCCTTCGACATCGGTAAAAATATCAACCCATTCAGCATTAAGGGCCGCTCCTAAGGCCGCAGCTGATGTATCGCTGCCGCCGCGGCCAAGCGTTGTTATGTCGCCGTCTTTGGTAGCTCCTTGAAAGCCGGCAACAACGGCGACATCATATTCTTCTAAAGCCTTCAACAGGCGGTCGCAACGCATTTCAATAATTTTGGCATTTGTATAATCATGATTTGTACAAAACCCTGCCTGAGCCCCTGTAAAAGCAGTGGCTTTGATGTCGTGCTTGTTAAGCAGGTTGGTAAAGACGACGCTAGAAATGATCTCTCCGCAAGCCATCAGCAAATCCTGCTCGCGCTTATTGACATGTGTATGGCTGCCATCGATTAAGCTTAGCAGCGTATCGGTTGCATATGGCTCTCCTTTTCGCCCCATCGCCGACACGACAACCACTACCTTGTATCCTTCGTCAAGGGCTCTTGCAATATGCTTGCGCGCCCAGTCACGCCCATGTTCATCGCGAACCGATGTGCCACCAAACTTTTGTACAATAATTTTCATGCTAACACCTCGATGCTTCTCCGCTCTTTATTTAACAAGTCCTAGCTTTAAGAGGCTTTCTGCAATTTGGACGGAATTCCACGCCGCACCCTTTAATAAATTATCAGATACGATCCATAAATGGAAGCCATGATCGCGGTCTAAGTCTTTGCGAATGCGTCCGACAAATACTTCGCTTTTGCCTTCGCAATCCGCCGGCATCGGATACAACTGCTCGCTTGGATCATCCTGCAAAACGATACCCGGAGCCTCTTTAAGCACATGCTTGATCTCTTCAGCGCTGACGGCGTCTTTTTCCACTTCGATATAAACAGACTCAGAGTGTCCTGTTATCACTGGAATACGCACGCATGTTGCAGCTACCTCCAGTTCAGGCATATGCATGATTTTTTTCGTTTCATTTATCATTTTTATTTCCTCAAACGTAAAGCCGTTGTCTTGAAATTTATCAATCTGCGGAATCGCGTTAAATGCCATTTGATAATGCTTGCGATCTGATTTTACAGGCAGAATTTCCGGTGTAAATGAGGCCCCCTCAAGAATCGCTTTCGCCTGTGACTTTAATTCCGTGATCGCTTGTGCTCCTGCACCAGAAACAGCTTGATAGGTAGAGACGATGACTTTTTTAAGCCCAAACGCTTGACGGATTGGCTCAAGCGCCACCACCATTTGAATCGTCGAGCAATTTGGATTGGCGATAATGCCATTATGCCATTTTAGATCTTCTTCATTTACTTCCGGCACAACAAGCGGCACATTCTCATCCATGCGGAATGCGCTTGTATTATCGACGACAATAGCACCGCGCTTCACAGCTTCTGGAGCGAGGGCCTTTGACACCGCACCACCAGCGCTGAACAGTGCGATATCAACTGTTTCAAAGCTTTCCGGTTTTGCCGCTTGCACTTCAATTTCCTGACCTTTAAACATGACTTTTTTTCCTGCCGAACGTTCCGATGATAACAGCGTTAATGTACCAATCGGGAAATTTCGTTTTTCTAATGTTTGAATCATTTGTTGGCCCACTGCGCCAGTAGCTCCGACCACTGCTACATGCAAATTTTTTTGTTCCATTCATTCATTCTCCTTCCAACTAGTCAATAAGCTGCATCCATTTCGATAGTTTTTATTTTAACATATTCATCTTTAAAGGAGAGAAACTTTTTATTTATATGCATAAATTTTCTTTTTATTGATTATTTATTAATCTGCATCACGATATTTTTCAATGATCACTGGCTGTAGCTGTTTTCCTTCAAGTGCAGCAACCACTGTATCACGCAACAGCGACATTTTAGCCACCATCGAATTCGGCTTCGTATATGGTGCATCTTGGCCAAATGGAATAAAATAGATGTTTTTGGCTGCCATAAGTCGCATTAAATTGACTCCATTTAATCCTAGGGCATCATTTGTTGAAATCCCCACTACAACCGGACGATGATTCCTCATTGTTGCCTTGGCGGCCATCAACACGGGAGAATCCGTCAATGCATTAGCGAGCTTGCTCATAGAGTTGCCTGTTAACGGGGCAATGACCATACAATCAAGAGGAATTTTGGGGCCGAGTGGCTCCGCTTTAACAATGGTATCAATCACTTTGTTCCCTGTTATTTCTTCTAGCTTTTTTACCCACTCCTCCCCTTCTCCGAATCTTGTATCTGTTGTTTTCACCGTGTAAGTAATAATTGGCAACACTTCTGCCCCTTCTTTTACAAGTTTTTCAATTTCCGGTATGACAGCATCATATGTGCAATGAGAGCCCGTTAAACCAAAGCCGATGCGCTTTCCTTTTACACTCATTTATTTTTTCTCCTTTCGTTTCGTTAAATCATTTAATAATAGCTGTGATAAAACATTTGCCAGAATTTGTCCTGCCGTTTTCGGGGCGACTACACCTGGCAATCCCGGTGCCAATAACGCCTTAATTCCTCGTTTTTCAGCATAACGAAAATCCGTTCCCCCAGGCTTTGAGGCTAAATCGACAATGAGTGTATGGGCGGGCATTTTCGATATGACACTGGCGGTCACAATCATCGTCGGAATCGTGTTAATGCATATATCGATATCCTGCACTGCCTTTTCAATATCTTGCAACTGGAACGGTTCAAACCCCATTTCACTTATTCGTGCAAGATGCTCGCTTCGTCGTGCGCCTACTTTCACTTTCGCTCCTAATGCAGCGAATGTGCGGGCAACGGTCATGCCAACTCTCCCCAATCCTAAAACGGCGACGCGTGAACCGTGAATCGTAAAATCTGTATGCTGAATCACAATCATAATCGTCCCTTCAGCGGTGGGAATGGAATTGTAAATCGCCACATCATCCCGCTCAAACAACTGCACATACTTTCGCTGAGTTGCTTCCATAAGTTCATCTAAGTAGCTATTACTGATTCCGGTATAAACGGTACAATGTTTCGGGGTTTGTAAGAGAAGCTCCTCTGTAATAAAAATCGGTTCATTGGAAAAAATGGTATTGACTTTTCCATCTAAACCTGTGCCATGAACAGGCAAAATGATTGCATCTAAATCAGAAACATCGATTTCATCAATCGACGTTTTCGTAGCACCAGTAAAGCTATGGGCAAGCTGATCAAAGCCAATAAGGGATAATTTTGCATCCAATTCTGTTAATTTGCGAATCACTTCTAGCTGCCTCGCATCTCCGCCAATGACAGCTACGTGCATCCCTGTCAGCATCATGCATTTTCACCTTCTTTATAAAAACTCATATTGATTGACAATGCCTCTTTCACATCTTATGTAAAAGATAAAAATAGGTGAATAGAGCAAATAATAAAGGAGCATGGCGAGAATTCGCCCTGCTCCTTTTCGTCATTTTCCATTTAACAGCGTAATCCAGTGTAGCTTATAATCAATTCCATTGGTTGTGTCAACAATTCCTCGCAAATGAGCAGGTAAAGAGTCCGCGATGACGGCCAGTGCACGATCCTGATGTAACATGACTAATACAAGTTACGGACTTGTTTTCAGCCGTCAAAAAGGGCCCTTGCTCTTGAGGCTAGTGGATTTCTATCATTGGCAAATAAATCTTATGCCTAAATCATGAATCATTTATATATAGTGGTGTTTCTTCTCATTGATTGAACTATTTTCGTTTTTTATTGATGCCGATTTTTTATCCGAACCTCTATAAATCGTCATGCACATCATGATTCATCGGGAAAATCAATGATAATCATGTCTGTGCCAATTTTTCTAATATAGTTCCAAGGAACCCGAATCTCATTGCCTTCTTTTCGAAATCCAAACCACTTTCCTGTTGGAATTAATAACGCTTGAATGTGCCCTGTTTGCTCATTAATTTCAAGATCTGTCTGCCCAAGCACCCCTAATCGTTCCGCCCTTCTGACATCAACAATTTCCTTTCCGCTTAGCTCGCTTAGCCTCATTGCCTATGCACTCCTTTTTCATGCCTTTTTATCATTGTAAGTTGTCATTCATAAAAAAATGCCTGCAATTGATTTTTGCAGGCATTTTTATTAGCTTTGCAGCGCCGCTGGCAGTTGTCCACTTGGGCTGATTAACGCCACTGCATAATCTTCGCTGAAAATTTTCTGTGCCATCTCATTAACATCATCTGCGCTGACTTGATTAATCTCCTCAATAATTTCATCAAGCGAGCGATGGCGGCCAAGGAGAAGTTCGTTTTTACCATTGCGGCTCATTCGGCTGTTTGTGCTTTCCAAGCTAAGCATTAAGCTTCCTTTCATTTGCTCTTTGCTATTTTGCAACTCCTTTGCCGTAATTCCATCTTCTTTCAGCTTCCGAACCGTCTCTTGAATCGTTTCAAAAAGAACATCTAATTGGCTGCTTCCCGTTCCGCCATAAATCGCTAAAAGCCCGCCGTCTTCGTAGGAAGAGTGGTAGGAGAAAACAGAATAGGCCAAGCCGCGCTGTTCACGCACTTCTTGGAAGAGGCGGCTGCTCATGCTCCCCCCTAAAATATTATTAAGAATAATTAAGCTATAAATATCAGAATGGCCAATTGGCAAGCCATTAAACCCGATGCATAAGTGAGCCTGCTCCGTCTCCTTTTGGCGAGCTAATTTCTGCGGATGGAACGTCGGCACAAGTGGACGTTCAGTGCGCTGCTTCGCTGTAAACGTACCGAAATATGCTTCGATTTCTTGGATAAAGCTCTCTTTCACATTTCCTGCTACAGAAATAACGATTCTGTCAGGAGTATAGTAATCGGCCATGTACTTGCGCAAAGAATCGCCTGTAAATGTGCGCAAGGCTTGTTCCGTTCCTAAAATCGGATAGCCAAGCGGATGAGAAGCATAGCATGCTTTGCTTAATAAATCATGTACTATATCATCTGGCGTGTCTTCATACATTTTAATTTCCTCAAGCACGACATTCCGCTCTTTTTGCAGCTCTTCGTCGACAAAAGTGGAATGGAAAAACATATCAGCAAGCATATCAAGGGCAAACTGAGCATGCTCATCTAAGACCTTTGCGTAATAGCACGTATACTCTTTTGAAGTAAATGCGTTGACCTGTCCCCCAATGCTGTCAAACGCTTCAGCAATTTCCCGCGCTGTGTGCGTTTTGGTCCCTTTAAAAAACATATGTTCTAAAAAATGGGAAATCCCATTGCTTTGTTCACATTCATTGCGAGAGCCCGTTCCAATCCATATGCCAATCGCAACTGAACGCACTGTTGGAATTTGTTCTAGTACAATACGTACCCCATTTTGGCATGTGTACTTGTTAATCAAATCAGCGTTCCTCCTATTTTTGTACAATTCTTTTTTCATCTAGCAGCATTGATACGTTACCAATTTCATATTTTTGTTTAATGGCTTTAATGAGCGGTTCTAAGGCCTCTGCTGTTGATAATGTTGGATGCATTAAAATGATGGCGCCAGGATGAAGTTTAGATGTTACCCGTTCCACTATAACAGATGGCGATGGTTTTTGCCAATCAATTGTATCAACACTCCACATAATGGTTCCCATCTTTAAATCGTGGGCAATTTTTACGACATCATCTCGATAACTTCCGCTTGGAGGAGCAAACCATTTGCATTTTACCCCTGTCGTTGCTTCTATAACCTCGTTTGTTTTTTTCAGCTCTCGGCGAATCGCCTCATTGCTCATAGTTTTTAAATCAGGATGGCTATACGAATGATTGCCGATCTCCTGACCCGCATCTGCAATCATTTTTGCCATATCCGGATAATTTTTTACCCAACGCCCTTCAAGAAAAAAGGTCGCCTGAACGTTATATTTTTTCAAAACCTCCAGCATTTTAGGGATATATTCATTTCCCCATGCGACATTCACCAAGAAGGTAACCATCGGTTTTTCTGGATGGCCGCGATAAATAGCTTCAGGCGGTAAATCCTTTAAGTGTACCTTCGGAGAAATTTGTTCGTATACAAGCTTGCGTTTGTCGAAAGTACCATCCTTTTTCATGTTCTGATAAGAAGCTTCCACATTCACTTTTAACCCATTATACCCAGGAATCGCCTTCCAGACTCGATCAATTACAGCATCTTGCGGAGGGATTTCATACCGCTTTGCCTTCGTTTGAATTTCCATATAAAGCTTATCCCGCATTTTTGCTACTTCTGTGCTACCTGCTTTTAACGAATTCATATATTGATTGACAGACGGCTGGCTGGCAATGCCCCACGCAAATAAAAAAGCAGCTATCAGCCAAACTACGTAGCGCTTATAAATCGCTCATCCCCCCCTCTTTTTTTATTACAAATATGTCGAGAGAGGACAAGATAGAACTGATTATAAACAACAAAGAAGCCTGAGGCTGGTCCTGAGGCTCCCTTATTGATTCTGCTTCTCCTTTTGTTCACGTAATACCGCTTTTCTCGACAAGTTGACCCTGCCTTGCTTATCGATTTCTGTAACCTTCACTAAAACTTCATCGCCGATGGAGACGACATCTTCTACTTTGCCAACGCGTTCCTCAGCCAGCTCAGAAATATGGACAAGACCGTCTTTGCCGCTAAATAATTCGACGAATGCACCAAATTTTTCAATGCGTTTCACTTTTCCTAAATAAATTTGTCCCACTTCTACTTCGCGCACGATATCCTCAATAATTTTCTTCGCTTTCTGATTCATTTCTTCGTTCACTGAAGAAATAAAGATGGTTCCGTCTTGTTCAATATCGATCTTAACTCCTGTTTCTTCGATAATTTTATTAATTTGCTTGCCGCTTGGTCCAATGACATCGCGGATTTTATCAGGATTGATCTGCATGGTTAAAATTTTTGGTGCATATTTAGAAAGCTCTTTTCTTGGCTCGCTGATGGTTTGCATCATATGTTTTAAAATGTCCATGCGGCCTTTTTTCGCCTGTTGTAAGGCTTCTTCTAAAATTTCACGCGATAATCCTTTAATTTTAATATCCATTTGCAGAGCGGTTACACCTTTTTCCGTTCCCGCCACTTTGAAGTCCATATCGCCAAGATGGTCTTCCATACCTTGGATATCTGTTAAAATGGTATAATGATCGCCGCTTTTGACAAGTCCCATCGCAATACCTGCCACTGGCGCTTTAATCGGTACCCCTGCATCCATCATTGCCAATGTGCTAGCACAAATACTGGCTTGAGAGGTAGAACCGTTCGATTCCAAGACCTCTGAAACAAGGCGAATCGTATATGGAAACTCTTTTTCAGACGGGATCACTGGCTCTAACGCCCGTTCTCCTAAAGCTCCATGTCCGATTTCACGGCGCCCCGGACTGCGTATCGCTCCCGTTTCCCCGACAGAAAATGGCGGAAAATTATAGTGATGCATAAATCGTTTGGTCTCTTCAATGCCGAGCCCGTCTAAAATTTGCACATCGCCAAGCGCGCCTAAAGTGCAAACACTTAACGCCTGTGTTTGTCCACGCGTAAACAGTCCCGAACCATGCGTGCGAGGCAAGAGCCCTACTGCTGAAGAAAGCGGGCGAATTTCATCAATTTTCCGGCCATCCGGACGAATTTTTTCTTCTGTAATGAGACGGCGTACTTCTTCTTTAACAAGCTTATGTAAAATTTCATTGGCTTGTTTTAATGTTTCTTCATCGGCCTCTTGCTCTTCATATTTGGCAATTACTCCCGCCTTTACTTCATCAATTGCTGCTTCGCGGGCAAGTTTTTCCGGAACCTGAACAGCCCGTTTAATTTCCGCCTCGGCAAGCGCGCGGATATCGGCCTCCAGCTGGGAATCTAGCTCATATAATGCAACTTCCATTTTTTCTTTGCCGATTTGTGCCGTAATCTCTTCTTGAAAAGCAATCAGCCGTTTAATTTCTTCATGGCCGAACATGATCGCTTCCAGCATCACTTCTTCCGGAACCTCGTCAGCTCCCGCTTCAACCATGTTAATCGCATCTTTTGTTCCAGCCACAACAAGCTGAATGTCACTTTTTTCTGTTTGTTCAACAGACGGATTAATTACAAAGTTTCCATCGACACGACCAACCGTGACGCCGGCAATCGGTCCTTCAAACGGAATATCCGAAACCATCAACGCCAGCGAAGATCCAAACATGGCAGCCATTTCTGGAGAGCAGTCTTGATCAACGCTCATCACCATTGAGACAATTTGCACTTCGTTACGAAACCCTTCCGCAAATAACGGACGAATCGGACGATCGATCAGCCTGCTTGCCAAAATCGCTTTTTCGCTTGGGCGACCTTCACGCTTAATAAATCCTCCCGGAATTTTTCCGACTGCGTAGAGGCGTTCTTCATAATTCACGGTTAACGGAAAGAAGTCTACACTTTTTGCTTCTTTCGATGCGGTCGCTGTGCTTAATACGACGGTATCACCGTAACGAACAAGCACAGCACCGTTTGCTTGTTTTGCTAATTGACCTATTTCCACGACAAGCGGCCGTCCCGCCCAATCCATGGAAAATACTTGTTTTTCTTGCTCCATACAGATGAGTACTCCTCTCTATGTACAAATCAAAATAAATGATTCCTCTTTAATAGTATGAACGAATAACTATCCCGTTATCAACAACCTTTATATAACTAGCAAAAAAGCGGGAATGCTCCCGCTTTTTCCTTATCGACGTAATCCAAGTTTGTTAATTAGCTCACGATAACGCGTAACATCTTTATTACGTAAATACGTAAGCAGGTTACGGCGCTTACCGACCATTTTCAACAGTCCGCGACGTGAATGATGGTCTTTTTTATGAACGCGTAAATGTTCATTCAAGTTGTTGATTTGCTCAGTAAGGATAGCAATTTGTACCTCTGGAGAACCAGTGTCTGTTTCATGAATTTTGTACTGGGTAATAATTTCATTTTTGCGCTCTTGCGTTAATGCCATCCTTGTTCACCTCCTCATTATGAAACCCCAATTACCTAGCAAGCGCCGGTGATACGCTCTGCCAAGCAATGGTTATTTTACATACCTTTATTAGAATACATCTTTTCGCGGTAAAATGCAAGTATTTTCCTTGATTTTTCGAAAATAATCTTCCGCTCTTTCCTTATCTCGTTCGATTTGTTCTACTAATTGTTCCACACTTGCAAATTTTTGCTCACTCCGCAGCCGCTTATGCCACTCAATTGTGACTGTTTCTCCATAAATCTCTCTGGAAAAATGAAAAATGTGGACTTCGATGCTAGGCCTTCCTTGGCGGTCACGATGGAATGTTGGTTTGTATCCTACATTGCAAACCCCTGCAAATGTTTCGTTTCCTATCCTCACTTTCACCGCATAAACCCCTAGCGCCGGCAAAAGATAATCATCTTCCGGTTCAATGTTTGCGGTTGGAAAACCAATCGTTCTTCCCCGCTTTTCGCCATCAATCACCGTTCCTTCGATCGTATAAAAACGGCCAAGCAATTCAGGAAGCTGCTGAACTTCTCCGTCTTTTAAAAGGCGGCGAATATAGGTGGAGCTAATCTTTTCCCCGTTTCGGGTTAGCTTTGGAATCACTGTATGGGCAAATTGCTCCCGAGAATGAAAAGGGATCGTCTCCATCGTCCCTTTTCCCAGCCGTCCATACGTAAAATCGAAGCCTGCTACGACATGTTTCACGTGAAAATCAATAATGTACTCGTCAACAAATTGCTGTGGAAGCAGTTCAGCAAATGAAGGTGTAAATTCTACGATGTATAAATAATCTACACCTAGACGAGCCATTTGCCGTTCTTTTTCCTTCAAGGGAGTAATCAGCTGTACGTGCTGCTCTTTTTTTCCTAGCACGATGGAGGGATGCGGATGGAACGTCATCACAGCACTTTTATATCCGTTTTCCGCCGCTAAATGAACAGCTGTTCGAATGACCTCTTGATGCCCAAGATGAACACCATCAAAATAACCTAAAGCCATCACCGTTGGCGGAAAATCTTCTCTTTTTTGATAATGGGGATATGTGATGAATCGTGTTTCCATGCTTGTTCTTCACCTTCTGCCTTTCGCTCTCTTGCTCAGTGAAACACTTTGAGCGGTTTAATCATTTGCGGTTTAGCCGGATGCTTGCAGTAAAGGGCGAGCGCTTGATTTTGCTCGTCTACCATAAGCACTGGCTCATCTACCGATTGCAGCCTGTCGGGAAGCGGTAAAACCGCACCGTTTTTTACTTTCTCTGCTACTTTATCATTAATTTGATATTTCGGCAAATGAAAAAGCGCTTTTTCGATAGGCAACAGCAGTTTATCGATACGTCCAGCGGCTAGTTGCTTTTCAATTTCCGCAAATGTCACACATTGTTCTAATAAAAATGGTCCGGAAGCAACCCGCACTAAATGGGACATGTGAGCCGGATATCCGAGCCGTTCCCCGATCATTACGGCCAGCGTACGGACATACGTTCCTTTGCTGCATGTGACACGGAAACGAAACGAAACCGCATCTCCGGAAAATGTATCTTTTTCGTCCAATAAGACAAGTTCGTGAATGGTGATAATGCGCGTCGGCCGCTCCACTTCCATTCCCGCCCGCGCATATTCGTACAATTTTTTTCCGTTTACCTTCACAGCGGAATACATGGGCGGCGTTTGCTTAATCGTTCCTGTCAGCTGTTGAAAAACATCTTCAATTTCCGGACGACGAATCAGACGATCCACTTTTTTGACAGCTATGATTTCACCAGAAGCATCCTCTGTTGTCGTCGCTGTCCCTAACGTAACTTCTCCCTCATATGTTTTTTGATCCGCAGTCAAAAATTCGGCAATTCTTGTTGCTTTGCCGATGCAAATAGGCAGCACGCCAGACACATCCGGATCTAGCGTACCTGTATGTCCTACCTTTTTGACCTGCAAAAGTCGGCGAATCCGAAAAACACAATCGTGTGATGTCATTCCCGCTGGTTTATGTAATAAAAGCACCCCGTCCATTTTTGCCACCTCTTTTTTGCACATAATGAAAATGGATAGACCGCGCGTCTATCCATTATTTCTCATCGTTATTTTCTTGAGAAATTTCCCGAATTAACGATTCAATGCGGTTGCCATAATCGATTGATTCGTCAATTTCAAAATAAATTTCCGGTGTTTTCCGCAAACGAATGCGCTGGCCGATTTCCGAGCGAATAAAGCCCTTTGCTTTCGCTAGCCCTTTTAGCGTATTTTGGCGCTGCTCTTCATCGCCAAGCACGCTAATATATACCTTGGCCTGCTGTAAATCGCCCGTCACGCGCACATCTGTTACGGTTACAAAACCGATGCGCGGATCTTTAAGTTTGCGACCGATAATATCGCTCAACTCTTTTTTCATTTGTTCACCAATACGCGTAGCCCGCAAACTCATTTTTATCACCTCGACTAAAGCCAATCAAATGTTGTAACCGTCCGTTCAATTTCCGGAAATGAATCGATCAATTGCAGCGCGAAACGAAGCTCTCTTTCAGTTGCGGATCGGTCAGCTGTAATCGCTACAATCCCAAGCTTCGTTCGCTGCCATAAATCTTGGTAATCGATTTCGGCTACTGATATATTATATTTTTGCTTGAGCCGTGTGATTATTCGTTGCAACACGGCTCTTTTTTCTTTTAGTGATTGGGCATCGTAAATGACGCACTCGCATTGGAGGTAACCAATCATTTCCGTTCGACTTCCTGCATCACATAGGCTTCGATAACATCGCCTTCTTTTATGTCGTTGAAGTTTTTAATCGTAACCCCGCACTCATATCCTTGTGCAACTTCTTTCACATCATCTTTGAAGCGCTTAAGCGTATCAATTTGCCCTTCGTATACGACAACGCCTTGACGAATGAGACGAACGCTGCTATCGCGCGTGATTTTGCCGTCCGTGACATAACATCCTGCAATCGTCCCCACTTTTGATACTTTGAACGTTTGACGAACTTCCGCTTGACCGATGACTTTTTCTTCATATTCCGGATCAAGCATTCCTTTCATCGCTGCTTCAATCTCTTCAATTACTTTGTAAATAATGCGGTGCAAGCGAATATCCACTTTTTCCGATTCCGCTACCCGTTTTGCATTTGCATCAGGACGAACGTTAAAGCCAATCACGATAGCATTGGACGCCGAAGCAAGCATAATATCATATTCCGTAACGGCCCCAACGCCTGAATGAATGATTTTCACGCGAACGCCTTCGATATCAATTTTTTGCAACGCAGCCACTAACGCTTCAACAGATCCTTGAACATCTGCTTTTACAATGATATTGAGCTCTTTCATTTCCCCTTGCTTGATTTTCTCAAACAAATCATCTAAGCTGACGCGGGTTTTAGAGCTTCGCTGTTCAAGTAATTGTTTTTGCGCCCTTGCTTCTCCCACTTGTCGCGCTTTTTTCTCATCTTCAAATACCATAAAGCGATCGCCCGCTTGCGGCACTTCATTTAAGCCTGTAATCTCCACTGGAGTGGAAGGACCTGCCTCCTTTACACGGCGGCCGACATCATTGGTCATCGCCCGTACACGTCCATATGTGTTTCCGACCACAATCGGATCGCCGATATGCAGCGTACCTGTTTGCACGAGCAACGTGGCAACAGGACCTCTTCCTTTATCAAGCTTAGCCTCAACCACTGTTCCGATCGCCCGGCGTTTTGGATTTGCTTTTAGCTCCTCCATTTCGCTAACAAGCAAAATCATTTCCAATAAATTATCGATTCCTTCGCCAGTTAAAGCAGACAGCTTACAATAAATTGTATCGCCGCCCCATTCTTCCGGCACAAGATTGTATTCCACCAGCTCCTGCATGACGCGATCTGGATTAGCCGTCGGCTTGTCGACTTTATTAACCGCTACGATGATTGGCACGTTTGCCGCTTTCGCGTGGTTAATCGCTTCGACCGTTTGCGGCATCACGCCATCGTCTGCAGCCACGACAAGAATAACGATGTCTGTCACTTGCGCTCCCCGTGCGCGCATCGTGGTAAAGGCTTCGTGGCCAGGAGTATCTAGAAACGTAATCTTTTTATTATTGACGAGCACTTGGTATGCTCCGATATGCTGCGTAATGCCGCCCGCTTCCTGCTCTGTTACTTTTGAGTTGCGAATCGAATCAAGAAGCGTCGTTTTTCCGTGGTCAACGTGCCCCATAATCGTCACGACCGGCGGACGCTCTACTAGATCAGCTGGATCGTCGACAATTTCCAATGATTCAAAATCCGTTTCGTCAATCACAATTTTCTCTTCAACTTCTACACCGTAATCGGAACAAATTAATTCGATGGCATCTTTATCTAGGTCTTGGTTAATAGTTGCCATAATTCCAAGCATAAACAGCTTTTTAATGATTTCTGACGGCTCTCTTCCTAACTTTTTCGCTAATTCAGCAACGGTTAAAGAACCTTCAAATGTAATTTTTTGCGGAAGCTCTTTTTCTTTTTTCTTTTGCACCTCTTGTTGAGGAGCTTCATAGCTTTTTTGTTTTTTATTTTTTTTATGTGTAAACACCTTTTTCTCCTGTTGCTGGCTTTGTAAATCATGCTTTTTGCTTTCTTTGTTTTTCACGACTGCCTTTTTAATTGGCACTTTCTTCGCCACGGCTTCTTCGTCATCAAAATCGCGAATGGTCCCTTTTGGCTTCACCGCTACATTTTGCGTTTCTTTTGCCGCGTTTTTTTGTTTTTCTTCATTTTTCTTATACGTATGGTTCAATTTTTCAACCACTTCTGGCTCCAGTGTAGCCATATGATTTGAAACTTCAATATTCATTTCTTTCAATTTATGAATGATGTCTTTGCTAGAAACGTTATTTTGTTTTGCGTACTCATATACACGCATTTTAGACATAGATTCACCCCCACAATGATACGTCGAACATCGTCATTAACTTTTTTGCAAACCCTTCGTCGATGACGGCGACGACTACACGAGCGTCCTTGCCAATCGCCCTTCCAAGCTCATAGCGATCAGTCGCTTGGCATAAAGGAACCTCATATGATGTGCATTTGTCTTGAATTTTTTTTCTTGTATTAGCGGCAGCATCTTCTGATAAAATGACAAGTTTCGCTCTTCCGCTACGAATCTCTTTGACAACCAGCTCTTCGCCAGAAACAATTTTACGAGCTCGGTTTGCTAATCCAAGCAATGATGTCCATTGTTTATTGCCCATTCTTTGCTTCATTCTCCCTTTCTGCTAGTTCAAGCAGCTCATCATACAAAGACTCCGCAATTTCTGCTTTCAAATGATGGGCTAAAACATTTTTCTTTTTCGCAAGCAAAATGCATTCCTTTTCCAACGTGATATAGGCTCCCCGTCCCGCTTTTTTGCCGGTCGGGTCAATGGAAACGTCCCCTTCCTTTGAGCGGACAATGCGGATCATTTGTTTTTTTGGCTTCATTTCTCCAGTCACAATACATTTGCGCATCGGAATTTTTTTTTGAACCGCCATATTTGCTCACCTCTCACTCGATTTCTTCTTTTGGTAAATCGAATGTTTGGTCATGCTCATCTTCATTATTTAACGGTGTGTCAAAAGAATCAAGCGAACGGTTCGGAACGTATGCGATCCCTAACTGCTCTGCTTCTGATTCGCTTTTAATGTCGATTTTCCAATTCGTCAATTTAGCGGCTAAACGAGCGTTTTGCCCACGCTTGCCGATTGCCAAAGACAGCTGATAATCAGGGACAATAACAGTTGTTGCCCGTTCTTCTTCATTGACGATGACACTAAGCACTTTCGCTGGGCTTAACGCATTAGCCACAAATTCTACTGGATCTTCAGACCAGCGGACAATATCAATTTTTTCACCTTTAAGCTCGTCGACCACCGCTTGGACACGCTGTCCTTTTGGTCCCACGCATGCTCCAACAGGATCGACTTCTGGCTGATCAGAATGCACGGAAATTTTAGAACGGTCCCCCGCTTCTCTAGCGATTGATTTGATCTCAACCGTTCCGTCATAAATTTCTGGCACTTCAAGCTCAAACAAGCGCTTAAGAAGGCCTGGATGTGTGCGAGATACAAAAATTTGCGGCCCTTTTGTTGTTTTTTCAACTTTTGTAATATATACCTTTAAACGGTCGTGAGGACGGTAAGTTTCATTTGGCATTTGCTCGCTTGCCGGAAGCAATGCTTCAACCTTCCCTAAGCTCACATAAGCAAAGCGAGGATCCACACGCTGAACAATTCCAGTCATAATATCTTCTTCACGATCCATAAACTCGGAATAGATCACTCCGCGCTCTGCTTCGCGTACCCGCTGGGTTACGACTTGCTTCGCTGTTTGGGCAGCGATGCGGCCAAAATCCTTTGGCGTCACTTCTATTTCGACAATATCTCCGACTTGGTAGTTCGGGTTGATGCTTCGTGCTTCATCGATGGAAATTTCTAAACGAGAATCATATACTTCCTCTACGACCTCTTTGCGTGCAAACACTCGAATAGATCCTGTATCCATATTAAAATCGACGCGCACATTTTGCGCCTGTCCGAAGTTGCGCTTATATGCGGAAATAATCGCCGCTTCAATCGCTTCGACTAACACTTCTTGGCTAATGCCTTTTTCTTTTACAAGAGCCGCCAAAGCATCCAATAGTTGCGTATTCATGAAACGAAAATCCCCCTTTACATTTAGCTGCACATTAGAAAAAGATGACGGCAAGCCTTGCGTTGGCAATTTTTTCATACGGGATATCGATCGTTTTTGTCCGCGTCTTTTGTTTCACCGTTATGGTGGCTGTCTCGCCATCAAAAGCAGTAAGTTCGCCTTCGAATTCCTTTTCTCCTTCAATCGGTTCATATGTTTTTATATAGACATTTTTTCCGACAGCCTTCGCAAAATCAGCGGCTTTTTTTAACGGACGTTCCGCTCCCGGAGATGACACTTCCAGGAAATAATTGTATGGAATCGGGTCAACCTCGTCTAGTTTTTCGCTCAGTTTCTCACTAACGATCCCGCATTGTTCAATATCAATTCCCTGTTCTGAATCAATAAACACACGCAAAAACCAATTTTTCCCCTCTTTTACGTACTCAATATCCACTAATTCGAGGTTCATGTCGTTAAGAATTGGTGTTACTAATTCTCCCACCACTTCTGTAACTTTTTTGCTCATTTTGTCCCTCCTAAACCGAAAAATCCTTCACTTGCCGTCCTAAGAACGCCATTCGCTTTATCGACAGGAAGCTATAATCAATACGAAAGAGTGGGTTTCCCCACTCTTTTCTTACCTCTTATCTTTGCCATTTCCCCTAAAACTATAACATATTGGAAAATGTTTTGCAACCGATGACTAGAATAAGGAAAGTTGGTTATGGTCAGGCAAAGAGTCGAGACAACCGCGGCTCTCTAAATATTCAAGAATCGTTTTCGATACTTTTCCGCGTTGCTGTAAATCTTCTTTTGAGAGAAATTCGCCCTCTTCTCGAGCTCGCACAATACTCAAGGCCACGTTAGTCCCAAGACCTGGGATCGTATTAAATGGCGGGACTAGCGAGTTTCCATCAATGACAAATTCAGCTGCTTGCGAACGATACAGATCAATGTTTTGAAATGAAAAACCGCGCTCACACATTTCCAAAGCAATTTCTAGTACAGTCAGCAAGCTTTTTTCTTTAGCAGATGCATCGAGACCTTTCGCATTAATTTCCTCAATACGCTTGCGAATGGCAGCAGAGCCTTTGACCATGACATCAAGATCGAAATCCTCTGCGCGGACTGTAAAATACGATGCATAATAGAGCAGCGGATGATGGACTTTAAAATAGGCAATCCTTACCGCCATTAGCACGTATGCAGCAGCATGCGCCTTCGGAAACATGTATTTGATTTTTTTGCACGATTCGATATACCATTCTGGCACATCGTGTTTACGCATTTCTTCTTCAAATTCTGGCGTTAATCCTTTTCCTTTGCGGACGGATTCCATAATTTTGAACGCTAGCGACGGCTCCAGCCCTCGATAAATCAAATAAACCATAATGTCATCACGGCAGCCAATCACTTCTGATAACGTACAGATGCCATTATGAATCAATTCTTGCGCATTACCAAGCCAAACATCTGTCCCATGAGACAGCCCCGATATTTGAACGAGCTCAGAGAATGTTTTTGGTTTCGTCTCCTCAAGCATTTGCCGCACAAAACGGGTGCCGAATTCCGGAATGCCTAATGTTCCGACATTGCACATAATTTGCTCCGGTGTCACTCCAAGCGATTCTGTTCCGCTAAAAATTTTCATGACTTCCGGATCGTCCGTTGGAATCGTTTTGGGATCAATGCCGCTTAAATCTTGAAGCATCCGAATCACGGTCGGATCATCGTGCCCGAGAATATCGAGTTTTAATAAGTTATCATGGATAGAGTGAAAGTCAAAATGTGTAGTCCGCCACTCCGAGCTTGTATCATCAGCCGGATACTGTATCGGAGTAAAGTCATAAATATCCATATAGTCAGGAACAACGATAATTCCGCCCGGATGCTGTCCTGTTGTACGCTTCACCCCTGTGCATCCCGCAACAAGCCGATCCACCTCAGCGCCCCTTAGCGTTAAATTACGATCGCTTGCATATCCTTTGACAAATCCGTAGGCTGTTTTATCTGCCACCGTACCAATCGTTCCCGCGCGATATACATTATCCTCTCCAAACAGCACTTTTGTATAGTTGTGGGCGCGCGGCTGATACTCACCGGAAAAATTCAAATCGATGTCCGGAACTTTATCCCCTTTAAATCCAAGGAATGTTTCAAACGGGATGTCATGTCCGTCCTTTTTGTACTTCGCTCCACATTTTGGACAGTCTTTATCCGGCAAATCAAATCCGGATCCAACGGAACCGTCATTAAAAAACTCTGAGTGCTTGCAGCTTGGACAAACATAATGAGGCGGGAGCGGATTCACTTCCGTAATTTCCGTCATCGTCGCTACAAACGATGAGCCGACTGACCCGCGTGAGCCAACAAGGTAGCCGTCATCTAGAGATTTTTTTACAAGCTTATGAGAAATTAAATAAATAACCGCAAAGCCATGGCCAATAATACTTTTTAATTCTTTTTCCAGCCGCTGCTCAACAATCTCCGGCAGTGGATCTCCATATATGTCTTTCGCCCGGCGATAGCTCATTTCACGAATTTCTTCCTCTGCTCCCTCAATCCGCGGCGTATAAAGCTGGTCCTTAATCGGCTTTACTTCTTCAACAGAGTCGGCGATTTTTTGTGTATTGGTTACGACGATTTTTTTGGCTTTCTCTTCTCCTAAAAACGAAAAGCACTCGAGCATTTCGTTCGTCGTTCGAAAATATACGTCCGGCAATTCGTGACGATTAAGCGGATTCGCCCCAGCTTGCGAGTGAATTAATATTTTGCGGTAAATTTTATCTTCCGGATTCAAGTAATGGACATTTCCTGTAGCCACAACCGGTATGTTCAGCTTCTCCCCTAACGCGACCACTTTGCTAATGACCTCTCGAAGCATCGCTTCATCTTTGACATAATCCATTTCGATCAAAGGTTTATAGACCTCTGGCGGGTGAACCTCAAGAAAATCATAGAATTTTGCGATTTCCTCGACTTCCTCTGGAGCTTTTTGGATCATATTGTCAAACACTTCGCCCTTGTCGCAGCCAGATCCTACTAAAATACCTTCGCGATACTTCTGCAAAACCGAACGCGGAATGCGAGGAACACGATAAAAATACTGGATATGCGCCAGCGAAACAAGCTTAAATAAGTTTTTTAACCCCACATCATTTTGTGCCAAGAGCGTAACATGAAATGGGCGCGGCCGCTGATAAGAAGTTTCCTGTTTTGAATGCAAGTTCAGCTCATCATGATAAACAATGCCTTTGTTATGGGCATCCTTCAGCATTTTCATCAGCAAATGACCCGTCGCTTCAGCGTCGTAAATGGCACGGTGATGCTGTGTCAATTCGATATCGAATTTTTTACAAAGTGTGTTTAAACGGTGATTTTTTAGCTCCGGATATAAAAAGCGGGCCAGCTCCAGTGTGTCAATAACCGGATTGGTTACCTTTTGCAATCCAATTTTGTTCAATCCAACATTTAAAAAACCAATATCAAAACTCGCGTTGTGCGCAACAAGGACGCTGTCTCCCATCCATTCATGAAACTGACGCAGCACCTCTCCCGCATCAGGAGCGTCCTTTACCATATCATCTGTAATGCCGGTCAGTTCAATCGTTGTTACAGATAGTGGATGGTGAGGGTTCGCAAATGAAGTAAAACGGTCAATAATTTCTCCATCTCTCACCTTTACAGCTGCCAGCTCAATAATGGTATTATAAATGGCCGACAGTCCTGTCGTTTCGACGTCAAATACAACAAACGTATCCTCCAATAGCGGCCGATGCGCTTCATTATAGGCAATCGGCACTCCATCATCGACAATGTTGGCCTCCACCCCGTACAGCACTTTCATTCCGTGCTTTTTCGCAGCGCTATAAGCTTCTGGAAACGACTGAACAACCGCATGATCAGTGACGGCAATCGCAGGATGTCCCCACTTTTTCGCTTGCTCAATCAGTTTCGATACAGATGTGACGGCATCCATTTGGCTCATCGGTGTATGAAGATGGAGTTCAACCCGCTTTTCTCCCTCGTTGGCTGTGTCTTTCCGTTCATTTGGCTTTATCTCATTGACATCATTGGCCAATAATACGAGATCGCGTACAAACGTATCGTTTTGTACACTGCCCCTTACTTTGACCCACATTCCTTTTTTCACTTTTCTCATTACACTAGCATCTTCTTTATCTCGCGAAAACATTTTCACAAGAATAGAGTTGGTATAGTCCGTCATTTTAAATGTCAGCAAGGAACGTCCGCTTTTTAGCTCCTTTACTTCAGCATCAAATATATATCCCTGCACCACAACACGACGTTCTTCTTCCGTAATGCTGTCAAGGGTGCGTACCTCTTCCTCCTTGATGGAGTAGCCGAGCACAAGCGGTCCAGAGCTTTCAGGAGCCGTCTCAGCCGGTGCTTCTTTCTTAGCTGTCATTTCTGTTAATGCCGCTAAGGCTCTTGCCTCATCTTCCTGCTGCTTTTGCTCCAAAAATTGCTCATACTCGCTTTCCGATTGCTTGATGTCCGTCTCGAGCTGCAAAAACGGAAAACCAAACGATTGATATACTTCTGCGATTTTAGCAGCAAACCGGCGCTTCAATGCAATCGCTTCTGCATCATTGCGAGCTGTAACATATAATTTGTTTCCAGTCACAGACGGAAGCTGCTCGTGCAGTAAAGCAAGAAGCGGCGAAGAGATTCCTTGCAGCTGCTCTAAGCAAGTGGACCAATATCCTTGAACATCTTCAGGAGCAAACTGAGAGTCTAGCGTTTGAATCGTATGTTTAACATGGGCAATATGTTGAAATGTCTGAACGAGCTTTGTGCTGAACAGCTGATAAACTTGGTGGGGCAAAATTTTCGGCAGCAAGAAATAAAAATGCCAGCACTTGTTTCCTTTTTCTACAACAAGCTTTTGAATCTCTGCCCCCGAAAAATAGGGAACCATCTCGTCAGCCGTCAAGTCAAGTTGCTGCAATAATACTTGAAACCGTTCTTTTTGTTCGTTCGTTAACATGACGCCGATCGTTTCTCCTCTCTTGTTCAATGAAAGTGAATAGCAGAAGGGCTGCCCTACCGACAGGAATCAGCCCCAACATTCTACAATCCTTATTGTAAAAGACGTTTCATTGTTTCAATTAATTCTGTAACAGGCACTTCCATTGATTCTCCTGTTTGGCGCACCTTCACTTCCACGACTCCTTCACCTGCACGCTTACCGACAGTCACACGAACAGGAATGCCGATCAAATCACTATCGGCAAATTTCACGCCTGGTCGCTCTTGGCGATCATCATAAAGCACCTCAAAACCGGCCTGTCCCAATTTTTCGTACCACTCATCTGCAAGCTGACGCTGCTCCTCGTTTTTCAAGTTGACCGGGATTAAATGAATGTGGAACGGAGCAACAGAGGCTGGCCAAACAAGACCGTTTTCATCGCCAAATTGCTCAGCAATAGCTGAAAGCAAGCGGGAAACACCAATGCCATAGCAGCCCATGATCATCGTTTGCGTACGTCCATTCTCATCAAGATAAGTAGCGTTCATTGCTTCACTATAACGAGTCCCTAATTTAAAAACATGGCCAACTTCAATTCCCCGGGCAAATCGGATCGTTCCTTTTCCATCTGGGGAAGGATCTCCTTCTTGAATAAAGCGCAAGTCGGCGTATTGTGAAACAGTAAAATCGCGGCCAGGATTCACTCCTGTATAATGATAGCCGTCTTCATTTGCGCCGCATATACCGTTGACAATCGCCTCAACCGCATAATCGGCAATGACTGTGACTGATGCATCTACAGCAATCGGTCCGAGCGATCCGATTGGACAATTCATTACCGCCTTTGTTTCCTCAGGAGAGGCGAGCTCTACTACAGAGGCTTCCAGCAGATTTTTCACTTTGACATCATTGGCCTCATGGTCGCCTCGAACAAGCACAAGCACATATTTTTCATCGACTTTGAAAAGCAAGGATTTAATGCATTTTTCTGGAGCTACCTGCAAAAATGCTGCTACTTCTTCAATTGTTTTCTGCTCTGGAGTGTGCGCTTTTGTCAATTCTTTCAGCGGTTCTGTGCTTTTTTCGTACGTAGCAACAACTGGTGCCATTTCAATATTGGCAGCAAAATCCGAAGCATCTGAATAAGCTATTGTGTCTTCCCCAATATCAGACAACACCATAAACTCATGCGTATCTTTTCCGCCAATCGCTCCTGAATCAGCAATTACCGCGCGGAAATTTAAGCCGCAGCGCCGGAAAATATTCGAATAAGCTTCATACATTTTGTTGTATACTTCATCCAGGCTTTCTTTAGAAGTGTGGAAAGAATAAGCATCCTTCATAATGAACTCGCGACCGCGCAGCAAACCAAATCGTGGGCGCTTCTCATCGCGGAATTTTGTTTGAATTTGATAGAGTGTTAAAGGAAGTTTCTTATATGTTTTTACTTCATCGCGCACCAGCGCTGTAATCACTTCCTCATGAGTTGGTCCAAGCGCAAAATCCCGTTCATGTCGATCTTTTAGCCGCATCAGCTCCGGCCCATAAGAATACCAGCGGCCTGACTCCTGCCAAAGCTCAGCCTGTTGAAGAGCAGGCATCAATAATTCAATTGCCCCCGCCCGGTTCATTTCCTCGCGAATAATCGCTTCTACCTTTTGCAGCACGCGCCGGCCAAGCGGCAAAAAGGTATATACTCCGCTTGAGCTTTGGCGTATAAACCCCGCCCGCAGTAAAAGCTGGTGGCTTTTCACTTCTGCATCTGCTGGAACTTCGCGTAGCGTTGGAATAAACGATTGACTTTGTTTCATCTCATTGCACCTCTTCATTTGATATTACAGGAAAAATTTTTGAATATCATTCCATGTGACAACTAGCATTAAAAGCATTAAAAGCGCAAAACCGATAAAGTGTACCATTCCTTCTTTTTGTCGATCAATCGGTTTGCCGCGCAATCCTTCAATTGCAAAAAATAGAAGTCGGCCGCCATCAAGGGCCGGAAGCGGCAATAAATTAACAATCCCAAGGTTAATACTTAAAATGGCGCCCCATTTCATCAAGTAATAAATCCCTGATTGTGCCACTTTATTGGTCGATACAGCAATGCCAACCGGTCCAGATAGCATATCAAGAGAAAATTCTCCTGTTATAAGATGTCCTAAACCAACCACAATTTGCTTTGTCCAATAATAGGTTTCTAATGCTCCTTGCTTGAAAGAGCCGATCATCGATTTTTCCATTGGACTGTAAACACCTATCAACCCAATGGTCTGTCCTTCGACCGTCTGTGCCTTCGGTGTGACAGGCACATCAAGCACTTGATCGCCGCGTTTAATTTTAAATACAAGCTTCTCCTGTGGATGAGCGCGAATCGTTTCCACTACTTGCGTCCAAGTTGTCACAGGCGTGTCGTCGATCGAAAGCACGACATCTCCTTGCTTCAGCCCTGCTTGACGGGCTGCCCCATCTTTTGTCAATTCCCCCATAATCGGTTTATCAATGGGGTATCCTTGCAAAAGACCGATCAGTACAAACACAATAAACGCCAATACAAAGTTCGCCAAAGGTCCCGCCACAATCGCTAAGGCTCGCTGTCCTAGTGTTTTGGAAGCAAATTGGCGATGATATGGGGCAATTTGAATTTCTTGATGGTCCATAACAAAAAAGGCTGGTTCAGCTACGGGAAAACGAACGAGCCGTTCCCCGGTCTCATCCTCATAGCCGGCAATATACATCTCGCGTTCCAGATCCGCTTGCTCGACCTCAATGATTTTAGCGTTTGGATATTCATCTTTATGGTTGACAATAATTTTCTGCACATGTCCTTCATGATTAAATTCAAGACCGACAAGCTGTCCCGGCTTGACCTCTACCATTTCCGGATCTTCCCCGGCCATGCGCACGAATCCTCCAAGCGGAAGTAAACGAATGGTGTATACGGTTTCCTTTCGTTTAAACGAAAATACTTTAGGACCAAATCCAATGGCAAATTCACGGCACAAGATTCCTGCACGCTTCGCAAAAATCAAATGTCCAAGCTCATGGAAAAAAACAAGCGCACCAAAGATGACAACAAATGCAACCACTGTTTGTAATGTATTCAAATTTTCAACCACCCTTTAAGTTAATAGTGACTGGATATAGCGCCGCGTTTCGCGGTCTACCTCGCGGATCTCGTCAAGTGACGGATTCTTAATCACCTCATGTTTCTCAAGCGCCTTTTCCACCATATCTTCTATCATTAAAAAGCGGATGCGCCCGCTCAAAAAAGCAGCAACTGCTTCTTCGTTGGCGGCGTTTAATACGGTCGGCAAGGAGCCTCCTGCTCGTCCTGCCTCGTAAGCAAATTGTAAACAACGATAGCGCTCGAAATCGATCTGTTGAAAATGCAGTGTTCCGATGTCCGCCAAATTTAGCTTCCTAGCGTCTGGCAGCCTGAAGCGATCTGGATACGTAAGCGCATATTGAATCGGTACGCGCATATCCGGTGTGCCAAGCTGCGCAATGACGCTGCTATCATGGAACTGGACGAGGGAATGGACGATGCTTTCTCTATGTAACAAAACATCAATTTGTTCATACGGCAATCCGAATAACCAATGGGCTTCAATCACTTCAAGTCCTTTATTCATCATCGTTGCCGAATCAATCGTAATTTTGGCCCCCATCGACCAATTTGGATGGCGTAGCGCATCCTCCACTGTCACATGGTGGAGCTGTTCGCGCGTACAGTCCCGGAAGCTTCCTCCTGAAGCTGTTAAAATAAGTTTTTCGACATTTTTGTGCTTTTCTCCTTGCAAGCATTGAAAAATCGCAGAATGCTCGCTATCAACCGGAAGCAATGCAACATTGTGGTTTTGCGCGGCTTTGGTTACAATGTGCCCCGCCGTGACCAATGTCTCTTTATTCGCCAAAGCAATGGTTTTACGCGCTTCAATTGCTTTTAATGTCGGAATCAGCCCGATGCTTCCCATCAATGCATTGACGACGATCGTAGCTTTCGAGTAGGTTGCTGCCTCAACGAGTCCTTCATCTCCAAAAATGATTTTAACGGATCCACGAAATTCACGATAAAGGGCATCGTAGACAGCAGAGTCGGCAACCGCCACAAGCTCAGGATGAAACTCTTCAATAATGGCCCGGGCTGCTTCGTGATTTTTCCCTATGGACATCGCCACAAGGCAAAACTGATCCGGATGGGAACGAATCACATCAAGCGTTTGCATACCGATGGATCCGCTTGCTCCTAATAAGCTAATATACTTCAACATCTTCACTCCTAACCTTTTACAACACCATACTCATAAACAAATGCAAAATTGGCAACATAAACAATAAACTATCAAATCGGTCTAAAATACCGCCATGTCCCGGCAAAATATTACCGGAATCCTTCACGTTATAATGCCGCTTAAATGCTGACTCTACTAAATCGCCCAGTTGTCCAACAATCGACAGAACCACCGTCATCACAAGGAGCCATGGGATACTTGCAAAAAAATGAGTGCACAGCTGGTAGACGATGGCCACAACAAGCGCACAAATCGTGCCGCCAATGGAGCCTTCTACCGTTTTATTCGGGCTGATTTCCGGCCAAAGCTTCCGTTTTCCAAACGCCCGGCCAGTAAAATAGGCGCCGGTATCCGTTGCCCAAATGATGAATAAGGCATAAAACATATAATGCAATCCGGCTAAGCGAGTCTCCATAAAATAATAAAAACCAAAGCCGACGTATAATGTAGCAAGCAGCGAAAAAGCTGCATCATCAAACGTGAAACGATTTTTTGTCGTGACTGTGTAGATGAGCACGAAAAGAACCGCAAGCAGCAACAGCTCCATTTTTTCGAGATGAACATTGTCAAGCCATGAGCTGCGCAAAAGCAGTCCCCATAATAAAAGAAAACTCACAACAGACTCAGGCGAAAGCAGCTGCACACGCTTCATGCGCAAAAGCTCAAACAGCCCAATCGTTGCTAATACATATGTTACTATTATAAACGGAATTCCGCCAAAAATAACGATTGGCAAAAAAAGAGCGGCGGCTATAACTCCTGTAATCACTCTCTGCTTCATCTTGTTTAAATTCCTCCAAACCGGCGACCACGCTTTTGAAATTCCGCAATCGCTTCTAATAAATGCTGTTCTGTAAAATCTGGCCAAAGTACATCAGTAAACCAAAACTCGGTATAAGCAAGCTGCCAAAGCATAAAGTTGCTTAACCGAATTTCTCCGCTTGTACGAATCAGCAAATCAGGATCTTTTAAATTTCTAGTCATTAAATAAGAAGCCACTACTTCTTCATCGATTTGCTCCGCACATAAATGCCCTTGCTGCACCTGCTTTGCGATTTCTTTTACTGCTTGCGTAATTTCAGCGCGGCTGCCGTAATTTAATGCAAAATTTAAAATAAGACCTGTATTATGCTTCGTGTCTTCCACCGCTTTTTTAACAGCGGTCTGCGTATGCTCCGGAAGCTGATTGCAGTCCCCGATAACACGAACGGTTACGTTCTCTTCAATTAATTCCGGCAAAAAGGTGGTTAGAAACTGCTCGGGAAGCTTCATTAAATAGTCAACCTCGCTTTTGGGTCGCTTCCAGTTTTCAGTGGAGAACGCATAAAGTGTTAATACTTTAATTCCCAGTTCATTGGCAAAGCGAGTAATTTTGCGAACAACCTGCATCCCTTCATAATGTCCCGCCGCCCGCGGTAATGCCCGTTTTTTCGCCCAGCGGCCATTGCCATCCATAATGATAGCAACATGCTCAGGAACAGGCTGCTGCAAAATATTTTCTTTTGTATACTCAATCGAAAAATTCGATTGCTCTTTATGTTTCCAAATCTTATTAAACATCCTAGTCCTCCGCTTTTTCGATATTTTCAACATACTATGAGGCTAGTGTAATCAAGAAACAAAACATTCGTCAAACATGTACCTCATTTCGCTTTTTCATTATAGCAAAAAAACCCTCTTTGCACATAGAGGGTTTTTTGCATCAGCCAGCAAGAAGATTATACTTCCATTACTTCTTTTTCTTTTTCCTTTGTCAGAGCTTCGATTTTAGCGATATGCTCGTCGGTTATTTTTTGAATATCGTCTGTATAGCCACGCAATTCGTCTTCCGTAATGTCGCCGTTTTTCTCTAGCTTTTTCAAGTCATCGTTTGCATCGCGGCGAATATTACGAACGGCTACTTTCGCATCTTCTGAATATTTCTTGACAACCTTGACAAGCTCGCGGCGGCGCTCTTCTGTTAACGGCGGAATCGTAATGCGGATGACCGAGCCGTCATTGGATGGAGTTAATCCTAAATCAGAAGCCAAAATAGATTTTTCAATATCTTTTAAGATCGATTTGTCGTATGGTTGAATAACAAGCAAACGCGCTTCTGGGACCGTGATGCCCGCCAATTGATTGATCGGCGTCGATACCCCGTAGTAATCGACTGTAATTTTTTCAAGCAGCCCTGGATTCGCTCTTCCTGCGCGAATTCCGGCTAATTCGCGGCTAAAAGCCTGGACGGCTTTATCCATTTTTTCTTTTGTTGTTGTTAATACTTGCTTTGCCATGTTTATTTCCCCCTTACAATTGTTCCTATATTTTCGCCAAGAACAACGCGTTTTATATTGCCTTCCTCCATAATCGAAAATACAATTAACGGAATATCGTTATCCATGCATAAAGAGGAAGCTGTTGAATCCATGACGCCTAGTCCTTGTTTAATGACATCAAGATATGAAAGCTGGTCATATTTCACTGCATTTTGATCGATTTTGGGATCAGCGTTGTAAACGCCGTCTACATTATTTTTCGCCATTAAAATAACGTCTGCTTCAATTTCTGCGGCACGAAGCGCAGCCGTTGTATCAGTGGAAAAATAAGGATTGCCGGTGCCAGCAGCAAAAATGACGACACGTTTTTTCTCAAGGTGGCGAATCGCTCTTCTTCTTATGTATGGTTCTGCGACTTGACGCATTTCGATGGATGTCTGTACGCGCGTTTCCACCCCGAGATGCTCAAGGCTATCCTGAAGCGCCAGCGAATTCATGACGGTTGCAAGCATGCCCATATAATCAGCAGTAGCCCGGTCCATCCCCATTTCGCTGCCAATTTTTCCGCGCCAAATATTTCCTCCCCCAACTACAACAGCCACTTCCACACCTAGCTCTGCGATTTCTTTCACTTGCTTGGCAATGGATTTAATAATTGCGGGATTGATTCCAAATCCTTGATCCCCCGCTAAAGCTTCGCCGCTTAACTTCAGCACAACACGTTTATACTTTGGATTGCTCATGTTACTCCTCCGTGTAAGCTAATCTTTAAAAATAGGGAACACCTGTTGTGTTCCCTATTCCGCTTCGCTCATTACTTTCTAACTTGGTTCATTACTTCTTCAGCGAAGTTATCCTGGCGTTTTTCGATTCCTTCGCCCACTTCATAACGAACGAAGCTTTTTACTGTCGCACCATTTGTTTCAACAAATTGACGAACTTTCATATCTGGATTTTTTACAAACGATTGCTCTAGCAAGCAAATGTCTTCATAAAATTTATTTAAACGGCCCTCTACCATTTTTTCTACAATATTTTCTGGTTTTCCTTCGTTAAGAGCTTGTTGCTTTAATACTTCGCGCTCACGGTTAATTTCTTCCTGAGACACTTGATCGCGAGATACATATTTTGGATTAAGCGCTGCAATATGCATAGCTACATCCTTTGCAATCGCCTCATCTGTTGTTCCTTCTAGCACCGTCAATACGCCGATGCGTCCACCCATGTGAAGGTAAGCTCCAAACGCTGCATTGTCTCCTTTTTCAACAATTTCAAAGCGGCGAAGCGTTAGTTTTTCACCGATTTTGG
The DNA here is from genome assembly GCF_002075365.1 of Anoxybacillus sp. UARK-01. NCBI lineage: Bacteria > Bacillati > Bacillota > Bacilli > Caryophanales > Anoxybacillaceae > Anoxybacillus > Anoxybacillus sp. UARK-01. The sequence continues at coordinate 68,492 of NZ_NASY01000030.1, forward strand.
CAATAGCGGCATTAATATGCTCTTCTACAGTTGTACCGTTATCCATTGTTTGCTGAAGCGCTGCTTCTACTGTTGCTGGCTTGTGCGTTAATAGATGAGCAGCAAGCTCTTTTACAAGCACTTTGAACCCTTCGTTTTTCGCTACGAAGTCAGTTTCAGAGTTTACTTCCAAAATAACAGCTGTATTGCCTTGCACTTCAATAAGTGTTGTTCCTTCCGCAGCAATTCGGTCCGCTTTTTTAGCTGCTTTCGCAATTCCTTTTTCGCGAAGCCAGTCAATCGCTTTCTCCATATCTCCGTTTGTTTCTGTGAGCGCTTTTTTACAATCCATCATGCCTGCGCCCGTTTTTTCACGTAACTCTTTTACCATTTGAGCTGTAATTGCCATAAGAATCATGTCCTCCTTCTAGTGTATACGCATATATGTAAACAAAATTCGCAGCGCAAATTTTGTTTGCTCCCGCCCTTTTTAGTATAGCCAAACAAGGGAGAATTTCTGTCTCAAAAAAAGGTGATAAAAGGCACTTCCCCTCTTATCACCTTTCCAAACTTTTTTGAAGCCTGTTTATTCAGCGGCTACAACAGCTTCTTCGCCTTGTTTTGCTTCTAAAATAGCATCTGCAATTTTTGCTGTGAGAAGTTTTACGGCACGGATCGCATCGTCATTTGCCGGAATGACATAGTCAATTTCATCTGGATCGCAGTTTGTATCAACAATACCAACGATCGGGATATTTAATTTGCGCGCTTCTGCAACCGCGATGCGCTCTTTGCGAGGATCGATAACAAATAACGCATCTGGAAGCTGCTTCATTTCTTTAATACCGCCTAAAAATTTCTCTAAACGCTCTAGCTCTTTTTTCAAGCCAATCACTTCTTTTTTAGGCAATACATCAAATGTTCCGTCTTCTGCCATTTTTTCAATCTCTTTCAAGCGTTTAATCCGTTTTTGAATGGTTTCAAAGTTCGTTAATGTACCGCCTAACCAGCGCTGATTTACATAGAACATACCAGAACGTTCTGCTTCTTCTTTAACAGAGTCCTGTGCTTGCTTCTTTGTACCTACAAAAAGAACTTTTCCGCCATTTGCTGCTAATTCTCTAACAAAGTTGTAAGCTTCCTCAACTTTTTTTACTGTTTTTTGCAAATCGATAATATAAATGCCGTTGCGCTCAGTGAAGATATATTTTTTCATTTTAGGGTTCCAACGGCGCGTTTGATGTCCAAAATGAACACCTGCTTCAAGCAATTGTTTCATTGAAATCACTGACATTGATCTTTTCCTCCTGTAAATGGTTTCTTTCCTCCGCCTATTTCATCCTTAAGCAAGACTGAGACATCAGCACCATTGCTTAAATCCATAAGCGTGTGTATTCACACCATGTAAAAATATATCACAATTAAAAACGACAATCAAGCTGTATTTCGCTACATTTGCCGAAATTTGAGCAGCAGTTCAATTTCTGTTTTTCCTTTATTCAACAATTTCGCGATTTCTTCAATCGTTTTTCCTTCTTTTTGCAGCTGTTCTGCCTGTTCTGCAATAGAGGAAGGAGGGGATGGAACTTCCTTTTGCTGCTGGTTCGTTTCGCTGATTTCTATTCTGTCTTTGATAGTGTCAACCTGCTCCATCGGCGGCAGCCACTCATCATCCTTTACTGGAGCAGAATGCTGTTTAGGAGCAGGCGATGGCTTCGTTTGCACACTGTCGCAGCTTCTCATCCTTTGCGACAACGCTTGCAAAAAGCGTTCATTTTCCTCTTTCCATTCCAACAAATAAGCTGAAATCGTCTCTTCCATCTCTTGAATAAGCTGTGATTGCTTTTTTTCAACCTCTTTTACCTTTGACAGCTGCAAATACAATAAAATGATGATAAAAAGAGAGAGAGCATGCAAGGCAAAGCTTACAGTCAATAAAAATGCGATCATTGAATTCTTCTACCCCATTAAATCGATATTTTTTCCTTTATATGGATGAACTTGTTTATGCTGTATCCCATGCTTTTCCTTTTCCCAACGGGCGCTTTGGGTGGTCTGTTTGCTTGTCACCTGCCGTTTCGCGCGTTCTTGCCGCTTCTGCATAGCTGCTGCTAATTGCGCTTGAGCAAGCCCAGATTGCTGCTGAAGCTGTTCTTGGATCTTTCCGATTTCGTTCATTCTCGGAAGTGCTACTTGCAATTCTACTAATTTCAAACTCATGCTTTCACTTCCTTTGCACAGACCGATTTTCTGGCATCATTAGCAATGAACCTTGTCTGTTTTTGAAGACGTTTGTCAGTCTGGGGAAACTCAGACGAAAGAAAGAGCGATCATATAAAGAGGAAACCGCTATCGAAAGGCTCGTCTCTGCTATGATCTAACCAAATCGTCCTGTATTCCCTCCACACATCCTTATGGCAAACTGCTTTCATTCCTTATTTTTGTCACCGCCGACAAACAGACAGCTTGTCGGTTTGACCTTATCTATATTGGTTCAAGCACGCTAAATTGCCCGAAAACCCATCTGCATGTTTTAGATGATGAAAACAGCTTTCACCAACGGCGCTCAACTGGCTGATGAGTTCATTATAACACTTGTGTTAATATTTTTCGCAGTTTAAAAATCGCTTTTGAATGTATTTGTGAAATCCGCGATGTCGATAATCCCATAATTTGCCCAATTTCGGTCAAGGTTAACTCCTCTTTATAAAACAAGCTGATCACAAGCTGTTCTTTTTCGTTTAGCTGCTTAATAACAGCAGCAAGCTGCTCATACATTTCTTGTCTTAGAACCGCCTCTTCGGGCGACGACGTTTTTTCATCACGCAGCGTTAGCGGGCTGTTTTCTTCTTCTTCGTTTTCCTTCGACCAATCATCAAGAGATAAAATATTAGCAAAAAACCCCTCATTCATGACTGAACATACTTCTTCTTCAGTCATGCCTAGTTCATCTGCGACTTCTTTGGCAGTCACTGTCCGCATATGCCGCTGCTCCATTTTCGCAATGGCGGCTTCAATTTTTTTCGCCTTTTCTCTTGTGCTGCGAGGGAGCCAGTCTTCCTTCCGCAATCCGTCTAAAATGGCGCCGCGAATTCGAAACGAAGCATACGTATCAAATTTTAAGTCGCGAGAAGGATCAAATCTTTCAAGCGCGTCGTAAAGCCCCATTAATCCAAAGCTGATTAAATCTTGTTTGTTTACAGTTTTGGGCAATGATACAGCAATTCGTTGTACTTGATAATACACAAGCGGCATGTATCTTTGTACAAGCTCATCTCCCGCTTGTGGATCACGCTTATCAATCCAATTGTCCCAATAATTTTGCTCCTTGCGCGCTGAGGCGTTTGTCATGATACTCCTCCCCGTTCATCCTGAAACTGCTTGATGGCATATGTTCATTAACCGTCTTTTTCGTCATGGAGCATATGCCGAATGTAAGCGGCAACCTGCTGTGCTTCTTCTTTTGTAAGTCCTTCCGTTAATGGTTGCAGCTCGTTGGCATCCAGCGAATGTGAAGGCTTTTTCTTTGCTTGGACCGATTCTCTACTAATATAGGCAAACATCCATTGAAACACATAGCCGCTCACAAAGAAGGCGATAAAAGAGACCGCGCTGCGTAAAAGCGTCGTAGCTATTGTATGGGCAGGAAACGATAAGAAAAACACCAACATAAATCCAGCTGTTCCGAATAATACCCGACCCGTCAATGCACAAACCATCTATATTTCTTTTACTCCTTGGTTAACTGTGCGAATAAATAAAAGACCTGTTTGCGGATTAAATTCAATCGTTCTTCCGCTGTTTCCTCCCACATCTTCGGCCACGATCGGAATATGGAAGCGTTGCAGCTGCTGCTTGACCGCTTCAACATTTCTTGGTCCAATCCTCATCATGTCCGTATTGGCTGAATGAAACTGAAACATTTGTGCTCCGCCAGCCATTTTCGCTTTAAGGGCGCTTTTTCTGCCGCCCGCTTTTACAACAAGCGATATAAGCGCTTCTATTGCCGTATCTGCGTATTTGGCTACATTTAGGCTTTCCGACCTTGCCAGCGATGAACTAGGCAGCATCACATGCGCCAATCCAGCAACTCCTTTCATCAAATCAAAAACGACAACACCAACGCAAGACCCTAATCCAGATGTACGAATAAGATAAGGCACCTGAACGACATTCATATCAGCAATCCCTACTTTTATGACGTTCACAATTTCATTCATGACAGTTCGACACCTAGTGAACGAAAAATAGGGGTAAATGAATCAGGATCAGGAAGAAGAAAGAAATGGCCATTCACGCTATCTTGCGGCTGGTGTTCTTCATGAACGGCTGTATCAATCACGATTGCATAATCGCCAACCCGTGACAGCTCCAGCAGCCCGTATTGCAAAATCGCTCCGATCATATCAATGGTCAGTGCCGGCACTGACGGATACAGCTTTAAATGGGTGAAATCAGCTAAAGCAGAAAGATACGACCCTGCTAATATATTTCCTAATTCTTGCAAAGCAGATAGGCCAAGATCGGACTGTGGCGAGGCAAACGAAAATTGGTGATCACCCGTCATTTGCTTTATAAATTGTTCCGCTTGCGGCAACGATAAAACAAAAAACATATTTCCCGGCGCTTCGCCTTCAATTCTTAGAAAAACAGCAGCTACAACCTGTTCCGCTCCCCCGACTAAGTCCATCATTTCATCAAATGAGACAACCTGAACATTCGGCACCTTCATTTCAATTTTTTTATTTAACAGCTTGGAGAGTGCCGTAGCTGCATTTCCAGCGCCAATATTGCCTATTTCTCGCAAAATATCCATATGATCCGCATTCAAGCGATTGACATTTGACATGGTTAAACGTCCCCTCTATCTATTTACGCTAAAACTGATTTTTCGGCATCGAGTACTTTTTCTAAGTTTAATAAAATTAATAATCTCTTGCCAACCTTCGCCACTCCGTTAATATAATCAGCCTCTATGGCTTCAATTACTTCTGGAGGGGGCTCGATGCTCTTGACTGGTATATCCAACACATCGTTTGCAGCATCCACGATCAGCCCGACCTCAATTTCGCCAAGCGCAACGATAATCACTCGGGTCTGCTCATTAAACGATTGTGATTCAATACCAAACCGCTCTCGCAAATCAATAATCGGAGTCACAACCCCACGTAAATTAATCACTCCTTTTACAAACTTAGGAGTTCTTGGAACGCGAGTAATATGCTGAACTTTTTCAATCGAACGAACCTGCTGTACAGGAATTGCGTATTCTTCATCCTTCAATTGAAAAACAATCACTTTTAATTCCGTTTCCCGAACTTCCACCATTTTCTCCATTCCTCCTTAGGACCATGCGGCATCTCTATAACAGGTCTATTTGATCAATGCATTGCAATCAATAATTAATGCAACCTGTCCATCTCCCAAGATGGTAGCGCCTGAAATGGCAAACACGGATGTTAAATAATTGCCAAGCGACTTTAAAACGACCTCTTGCTGACCGATAAATGAATCCACCACAAGACCTGCCATTTTTTCTCCTTTGCGCACAATAACGACGGAAAGGAAATCCTCTTCTTCTTTCACAGCAGGCACTTCAAACACATCTTTTAAGAATAAGAGCGGGACCACTTTTCCGCGGAAATCAATCACCTTTTGATGATGCGCATGCAAAACATCTTCTTTTTTAATAATCGCTGTTTCAATAATCGAAGAAAGCGGAATCGCATATTTTTCATGCTGAATTTCTACCAGCATGACAGAAATAATCGATAATGTTAAAGGCAGTTGAATGGAGAAAATCGAGCCGCTGCCTTCTTCGGAATCAATGGTTACAGATCCGCCAAGCGATTCGATTGTGTTTTTAACAACATCAAGACCGACGCCGCGTCCTGAAATATCGGAAATTTTATCCGCCGTGGAAAAGCCAGATGCAAAGATAAGCTCACATATTTGTTTATCTGTTAAATTGGCGACATTTTGCTTAGAAATAACTCCCTTATTGATCGCCTTTTGCAATACTTTTTCGCGATTGATGCCAGCTCCATCATCCTCAATTTCAATAAACACATGATTTCCGCTATGATACGCTTTCAGCTTCACGGTGCCTTCCTCCGGCTTGCCTTTGGCACGGCGCACCTCTGGCATTTCGATGCCATGATCAATCGCATTGCGCAGCAAATGGACAAGCGGATCGCCAATTTCATCAATAACGGTGCGGTCTAATTCTGTTTCCGCTCCGATAATCTCCAAGTTGATTTTTTTACCTAAATCGCGCGCCAATTGCCGAACCATGCGCGGGAAACGATTGAAGACCGTTTCGACCGGAACCATGCGCATATTCAAAATAATATTTTGTAAATCGCTTGAAATGCGCGACATTCTTTCTACTGTTTCGTGGAGCTCTGGGTGGTTCAGTTCACGAGAAATTTGCTCCAATCTCCCTCTGTCAATGACTAGCTCTTCGAATAAATTCATGAGAATATCCAAGCGCTCAATGTTGACTCGGATCGTTTTATTGGCCGCCGCCTGCTTATGCGCTGTTTCTTTTTCTTTTTGCTCCGTTTTTTCAACAGTCACAGCCACCTCTTCTGATTCCTGTGCGGCTACCACTTCTGTCTCTTTAGGAACCACCTCCTGAGCCGACTTGAATTGATCGACATCAATCGCATGAACAACTACTTCTTCTATCTCAGACACTTTCATAATCCGCTCATAGATTTGCTCTGTCGGTTCCTTCGTAACAACCGTAACGATAAATTCTTGGTCAAACTGCTCTTCCTCTAGCTGCTCGACAGGAGGATTCGATTTGATAACTTCTCCCGCTTGATTGAGCACTTCAAATACCATGAACACGCGCGCCGCCTTTAGCAAACAATCCGCGCGCAACTTGACGCGAATTTCATATGCATAAAATCCTTGTTCTTTCGATTGCTGAAGAATGTTGTATTCAAATTCTCCATAGGTTTGAACGAGAGCTGGAGCGGTATTCACAGCTTCCTGTTTTGTTTCAGAAGCAAAGGATGGCACTTCCCCTTTTTCAATTTGTTTGAGCTGCTGTACAACTTCATGGACATCCCGCTTTCCATCCCCTCCTTCCGCAATGGAATTCACCATTGCCTCTAAATCATCAACAGCTGAAAAAACAACATCAAGCAAATCCGCTGTCACGACAATCTTATGGTTGCGAATTCCATCAAGCACATTTTCCATTTGGTGGGTTAAATTCGCTAAATCTTCAAACCCCATTGTTGCCGACATTCCCTTAAGAGTATGGGCAGAACGGAAAATTTCATTGACAATTGAAAGATCTTCCGGATTTTTTTCCAGCTCTAATAGCTGTTCATTAATCGTTTGCAAATGCTCTTTGCTTTCATCGATAAAAATCTCTAAATATTGACTCATATCCATGGCTCTACACCCCTTGCCTGCCTACATATTTCATAATGGTTTCGGCAATTTCTTCTAACGGAACAACATCGTCGACTAAACGGGTGGAAATAGCAGATTTAGGCATCCCAAACACCACTGCTGTATCCTCTGATTCAGCAATCGCTTTTGTATGTCCAACGGCTTTCAATTGCTTTAATCCTGCCGTTCCGTCAGACCCCATTCCTGTCATGATCACAGCAATTTTTTCATACTCACTTAACATGCTAACGGATTCAAATAACACATCAACCGAAGGACGGTGCCCATTTCTCGGTGGAGAATCATCAATATGAGCGACAAGTCCTTTGCCTGATGACACGACTGAAAAATGCGCGCCACCTGGAGCAATATAGGCCACTCCTTGCTTGAGCACTTCCTGATGCTCCGCTTCTTTGACAGAGATGGCGCAAAGCGAGTTAAGCCGCTGAGCAAGCGATTTTGTAAATCCTTTTGGCATATGCTGAACAATGACAATCGGTGCCTCAATATGAGCTGGAAGTTGTGTCAGCACCTGCTGTAAGGCTCGCGGTCCCCCTGTCGATGTACCGATACAGATGATTTTTTTCCTATGATTTTGCGATGATGTCTTTATATCCATTTTACTATACGAACTTTGTTGGAAACTAGCGATTATTGGAATAATCTCTTGATTTTTCATTCCGTGCAAATTAGCACGGCTGGCGAGGATCACTTTTTCAATTATTTGCTCTTTTACTTTATAAAGATCGAGAGAGATATGGCCAGACGGCTTTGTAACAAAATCAACAGCACCGTAGTGCATAGCAGCAATCGTGCTTTCAGCTCCTTCTTTTGTCGTACTTGACAGCATGACAACAGGAAGCGGGTGATGTTTCATGATTTGCTGTAACGCCTCAAGTCCATTCATGATTGGCATTTCAACATCTAAAGTCACAACATCTGGTTTTAATGATTGAATTTTTTGAAGCGCATCTTGACCATTTCTCGCCACACCAACGACCTCTATTTGTGAATGTTCCGACAAAAAGTCCGCAATGACCTTTCTCATAAAGGCGGAGTCATCGACAACTAGTACCTTGATTTTCTCCATAAACTCTCTACCTTTCTAAAAAAAGTTGTCTAAGCTTGGCAAAAAAGCTTGCTGGGCGAGAAACGCTCGATTCGTCAGCCGTCTGGTCAGATAAATAACGATCTGTAAGCTCCACCATTGCACGGCTTATTTTGGTGGAAGGATCCAATAACAAAAAAGGGGTTTGTCTTGCCACCGCTTTAGAAACGATACGGTCTTCCGGCAACACTCCCAAGCCCGTCACCTCTCTCCTGAGAAAACGCTTCATCGCATTTTTTAGGCGTTGCAGTGTTTCTCGGCCTTCCTGGTCTGTCTGGGCACGATTAACAACTAAGTAAAACGGAATTTCTTTTTCTTGTAAATGAATATATTTCATGGCTGCATAAGCGTCAGTAATGGAAGTCGGCTCAGGTGTTGTAATGACAAAAATCTCATGAACCGCCATCAGCAGCTGTAAGCGATCCTCCGAAATCCCCGCCCCCATGTCAAAAATGAAATAATCGTACTGCTCGGAAACCAGCTGGAGCTGTTCTATAAAATAAGCCGTTTTCTCTTGATCCATTGTAAAAATTTTGGTTAAACCCGTTCCTCCAGCAATAAATGATAGATTGCCTGGTCCTTTTTTAATAAGCTCTTCAATCGAAACATGGCGTTCAAATAAATCAATAATCGTTGTGGAAGTGGATTGTCCAAGTAAAATATCAATATTCCCCATACCGATGTCCATATCGAACAACAGCACATGAAATCCACGCTTCGATAGAGTAAGAGCAAAATTTAATGAAAAGTTTGATTTTCCAACGCCGCCTTTTCCGCTCACTACAGCAATTGCTTTCATCGCTTTTTTTTGATTCATATGATTCAACAATCGGCGTAAGCTTTCTGCCTGATCTCTCATGATGACTCGACCCCAAGCAACATATTGACAATTTTTTCAGGCGATGCTTCAATAATGTCGTCTGGGACGTTTTGACCATTTGTCAAGTAGGCAGCCCCAATTTGATAATCTGTCATTAAATTATACATCGCCCCGTAGTGACTTGTTTCGTCCAGTTTTGTAAAAATAAAACGATGGATTTTAATAAGCGAAAATTGCTCGCAAATTTCTTTCATGTCCGTCCATTTTCCTGTTAGCGAGAGGACAAGATATGTTTCCATTTCTTCATCAAAATCCATCACCTCTTGCAAATCCTGGACGTATTGGCGATTTCTAAAATTACGCCCCGCTGTATCGATCAATACGAGATCATATGAAGCAAATTTATTTTTCGCCTCCCGAAAATCTTCCATATTATAACAAACCTCAAGCGGCACGTTTAAAATTTTGGCATATGTTTTTAATTGATCGATCGCCGCAATACGATAGGTATCAGTCGTAATAAAGGCTACTTTCTTATGGTGCTTCAACACGCCATTGGCAGCGATCTTCGCTAATGTCGTTGTTTTCCCGACACCAGTCGGCCCCACTACATTTACATATTTCCGCTGAAAAGAGAGACCCCCGAATGATAGATGCTCAAGTTTGTTCTGTAGAATTTCCTTCACCCATATCATCGCTTGCTTTTTTGTAGCTGTTTCACGATGCAAATACCATTTTTCAACGGCTTCAGCCATGATCTCTTGCCGAAGCGCACTGGATAACTCCTGCTGAGCTAGCCTTTCATTTACTTCATTTAACGGCTGCGGATACACCGCGAAATGAGTGGTGACATTTGTTGATAACTGCCTCAGCATTTCCTTCATTTCATTTAGCTCATGCAGCAACGCGCCATCCTGAGTTTTTGTTTCCATCGATTTAAACGCTCCAGAGTTCAGTTGAGCGTGCTTGTGCTTTTTTTCATTTCCAGCCAATCGGACTGGTTTCGGATCAACGGCTGCGATCACCTCGATGTTTTTTTTGGTAAACAGCCCGAAAAATCCTCCCTTATGAACTACCTTCGAATTTAAAATGACGGCATCCTTCCCTAACTCTGCCCGAATCATTTTCATCGCTTCCGGCATTGATGGAGCAATAAATTTTTTGACCTTCATTCAATATCCACCACCCCAACACTTTGGACTTCTACATTTGCCTCTAATTCATTATAGGACAACACTGGAATATGGGGAAAATATCGCTCAGTCAATTGACGTACATACATTCGGACAGCAGGAGAACAAAGTAAGATTGGCGTCTGACTCGTAAAAGCATGCTGTTCGAATTGAACCCCTATCGCTTCTATAATGGCTTGTGACAAAGATGGATCAAGCGATAAGTAATTTCCGTGCTCCGTTTGATGCACTCCTTCAGCAATGGCCTTTTCTACTTTTCCTGACACCGTAATGACTTTTAAAGGTTCTCCTTGTACGACATACTGGCTCGTAATTTGTCGTGCCAGCGCTTGACGCACATATTCCGTTAATAAATCGGCATCGCTTGTCATTTTCCCAAAATCAGCCAATGTTTCAAAAATCACAGGCAAATTTCGAATCGACACCTTTTCCCGCAGCAGCTTTGCTAATACTTTTTGTACATCTCCAACAGAAAGAGGAGTCGGTGTTACTTCCTCGACTAAAATAGGATACGATTCCTTTAGATGATCGATAAGCTGTTTCGTTTCCTGTCTTCCAAGCAGCTCATGCGCATGTGCTTTCAACACCTCTGTTATATGAGTGGAAACAACAGACGGCGAATCAACAACCGTATAGCCAAACATCTCCGCTTGTTCTTTCATTTCCTCGGAAATCCATTTTGCTGGCAAACCAAATGCAGGTTCAATTGTATCAATCCCTTGCACAGAATCATCCTCGACCCCAGGGCTCATAGCCAAATAATGATCGAGCAACAGTTCGCCTTTAGCGACTTCATCGCCTTTTATTTTTAGACGATATTCATTCGGCTGCAGCTGGATATTATCACGAATCCGCACAACAGGGATGACAAGGCCTAGCTCTAATGCCAGTTGTCGCCGAATCATGACAATGCGGTCAAGCAAATCCCCGCCCTGGCTCGCATCGGCTAACGGAATGAGCGCATAGCCAAATTCGAATTCAATGGGATCAACACTTAATAAATTGACCACGCTTTCCGGACTCTTCATTTGATCGATTTCCACTTCTTCCGCTTGCTCTCCCATCGCCGCTTCTTGCTCCTTTTCCGCTTTTGTGGAGAAGCGATAGCCGCCAAGAGCGAGCAGGCCAGCAATAGGAATGGTTAACACATCGTTAATCGGAGTAAACAAGCCGAGTAAAAAAATCGTTCCAGCAGTCACATACAGCATTTTTGGAAAGGCAAATAGCTGCTTCATAACATCCGCGCCAAGATTGCTATCTGATGCTGCTCTTGTTACAACAATGCCGGTCGCAGTAGAAATAAGAAGGGCGGGAATCTGACTGACAATACCGTCTCCAACTGTTAGTAATGTATAGCGATGCGCTGCTTCTGATACATCTAACCCTTGCTGTACAACACCAACAACCATACCAAATAACATATTAATAATAACAATGATAATACCAGCGATCGCATCGCCCTTGACAAACTTACTCGCTCCATCCATTGCTCCATAAAAATCGGCTTCTTGTGCTACCTTTTCGCGACGTTGACGCGCTTCCTGTTCAGAAATCATTCCGGCATTAAGATCGGCATCAATGCTCATTTGCTTTCCGGGCATGGCATCCAGAGTAAAGCGGGCTGCTACCTCTGAAACACGCTCTGCCCCCTTCGTAATCACGATGAACTGAATAATAATTAAAATTAAAAATACAACAAAGCCAACAACAACGTTTCCGCCAACGACAAACGTTCCGAATGTTTCAACAACACCGCCGGCCTCGCCTTTACTTAGAATCGAACGGGTCGTCGATACGTTTAATCCTAAACGAAATAGCGTAAGCAGCAAGAGCAACGACGGAAAAATAGAAAACTGCAGCGGCTCGCGCATATTCATTGAAGTAAGGAGGACGAGCAAAGCAAGAGAAATATTAATCATAATTAACAGGCTCAGAAGCCACGTTGGCAGCGGAATAATGAGCATAGCTACAATCAGGACAACCATTAATAATACAGACAAGTCTCTTGCTGGCATAATCTTTCGCTCCTTGGATACTTAAATAACAATCTCTTAAATCTTCCGTTTTAAACGATATACATATGCTAATATTTCGGCAACAGCCTTAAAAAATGGTTCAGGAATCACATCGCCAATCTCCGTCTGACTATACAGCGCTCGAGCTAACGGCCGATTCTCTATGGTTACGACATCATGCTCTTTCGCTAGTTGTTTGATTTTCAGCGCAAGATGATCGACGCCCTTGGCAACGACAACGGGAGCATCCATTTTCCCATCCTCATATTTTAAGGCAACAGCATAATGGGTAGGATTGGTAATGACTACGTCCGCTTTTGGCACTTCTTGCATCATTCGCTTCATCGCCATTTCCCGTTGTTTTTGCTTTATTTTAGATTTAATAAGGGGGTCCCCTTCGGTCTTCTTAAACTCATCTTTCACTTCTTGCTTTGACATCCGGATGTTTTTTTCAAAATCAAACCGCTGGTACAAATAATCCAAAAAGGCAAGAAACAAAAGAGCCGCCGATGCGTAAAGCCCCATGCGCACAGCCAAACTAGCTAACGAGCTTAATGTCGTTTCCAGCGATTTAGTAGTCAGCAGCAAAATTTGGTCAAGCTTCAACCATAAAACAAAAAAGGTCACAAAACCGACAATGGCGATTTTTAAAATGGATTTTAACAGCTCTACAATTGAGCGCAATGACAGCATTCGCTTAAAGCCTTGAATGGGGTCTAGCTTGCTCAGCTTCATTTGCAGCGGCTCTGCGGTAAATAAAAAGCCCACCTGCAAAAAATTCCCTAAAAATGCTCCAGCCAACGCTACTAAAAAAATCGGCGCCATAATCCCGGCCAAATTTTTTAATATCGAAAAAAACAGCGCTTGAATGGAGCTTACCGTCACATCTTCCAACATATAGTGCTGAAACGAATTACGAAAAAGACGCAAAAACGCTTCTTTGTACAGTTCCCCTGAAAATAGCAGAATAACGAACACAAGCAACAGCACAATGGCCGTATTCACATCTGCACTTTTGGCTACTTGGCCTTTTTGCCGAACTTCTTGACGCTTGCGAGGCGTCGCTTTCTCTGTTTTTTCCTCAGCAAAAAACTGCAAATCTAAGCGCAAGCTGCTCATTTACCTGCCCCCTACTAGCTTCATTAAGTCACGCATGGCAACAAACATGGCGTCAAACAAATGCTGGGCAGCGACAAACAAAGCGGTCATCGTGACCATTAACAGAAGAAAGCTCACAATGATCTTCACAGGCAATCCAACGACAAAAATATTAAGCTGAGGTACAGTTCTTGCCACAATTCCTAACGCAATATCCACTAAAAACAAGCAGCCAACGATAGGAGCCGACATTTGAAAAGCAATAATAAACATTTCACTGAATATTTTCAAAATGTACTCCGCGACGTTTCCTTGATCGAATGCAAATGTGTATTGAACCGGAATCCACTGGTAGCTATAAAACACACCATCTAGCAAAACATGATGGCCATTTAATGCTAGCAGCAATAACAGCGCAAAGGTGTACAAATATTGCCCGGTTAATGGGCTTTGCGCTCCTGTTTGCGGGTCAATAACGTTGGCAATGGCAAATCCCATTTGAAAATCGATCAAGCCACCTACAATTTGAATCGCCGACATCATCATATAAGCGGCCAAACCGATAAAAAGGCCAACGGCTACTTCCTTTAAAACAAGCAGTACATACATTTCATCTAGCGCAATCGGCTCTTTTTTCATTCCTAAGAACATTAGCCAGCTGATAAAGAAGGATAAGCCGATTTTATGCACATTAGGAATCGTTCGGTACGAAAATAGCGGCAATGTCGTAAAAAAAGCAGCCACACGGGCAAATATCAGTAAAAATAATGGAAAATAAGACAATACCTGATCCATATTTATCAGCCTATAAATCTTGTTAAATTATTAAAGATGTCATATGCATAGGAAACTAAACGTGACAGCATCCATGGTCCGAAAAAAACAAGACCGAGCAGCACCGCGACAATTTTGGGGACAAATGCAAGAGTCTGCTCTTGAATTTGCGTTGTTGCTTGGAAAATGCTGATGAAAAGTCCAACGGCAAGCGCAAGCAGCAAAAGCGGGCCGCAAACCACTAAAATCATGTATACTCCTCGTTCAGCAAGTTGAATGACGACATTTGCATTCATATTCGCTCACCTACTTTATTTTTAGAAGCTTTCCAATAATGACTTCACCACTAAATACCAGCCATCAACAAGAACAAACAATAAAATTTTAAACGGCAGTGAAATCATCACCGGTGGAAGCATCATCATCCCCATCGACATCAGCACGCTTGCCACGACCATATCAATCACTAAAAATGGAATAAAAATCATAAATCCCATCTGGAAGGCCGTTTTTATTTCACTGATCGCAAACGCAGGCACAAGAGTTGTTAATGGAATATCTTGAACATTTTTCGGTTTGGATGCACCGCTATATGATAAAAATAATGCCAAATCCTTTTGCCGCGTATGCTCGCTCATAAACTCTTTAATCGGCACAGAAGCCCGTTCATATGCTTGCTCTAAATTGATTTTTTGCGCAAACAGCGGCTGAAGCGCTTGATCGTTTACTTGCTTAAACGTCGGCGCCATAATAAAAAAGGTCAAAAAGAGCGCCAATCCAAGCAACACCTGATTGGGCGGCATCTGTTGCGTCCCCAGCGAAGTGCGGACAAACGATAAAACAATGATAATGCGGGTAAAGCATGTCATCATGATTAAAATGCCCGGGGCAATCGACAGCACCGTCAGCAATAACAAAAGTTTGACAGACATTGAGACGTTTTCAGGAGCAACTTGATTAAAAAACTGCATAAATTCATTCATCGGACGTTGTTCCCTTCTGTTCAATCTGCTTTAACAGCTTTTGGCGTTCACGAGCCACTTCTTGCATTTGTTTAGCAAATAACTCACGAAACGATGATTCCCCGGAAGGAGAAGATTCTTTTTTTCTTATCAGACGATTCCACAGCTGAAAAATCTTCGCGTTTGGCTCCAGCAATTGCTGCAATGATTGATTGTGTAGAGATAATAGCTCCTTGATTTCTTTTTCATCCTCAATCTCCTGCAATAGCTGAACAGATTCTCCAACCCCGACCACTAAAATGCGTTTGCCAATTTTTATCACTTGCACTGAACGATTGGTGCCAACGCTTGTTCCGCCAAGATTCTCAATTAAACCGCCACGGCTGGATAGTAAACGCCCGCGCTGATTCATAAATCGCAATAGCCCATAAATAAGCAAAAGAACAAATAGTGTAGCAAAAATGAGCTTAAACACATCCCATACCGTAATAGGGGATGCTGCCGCTGCTTGCGATGACGGTTTGCCTGCGCCGCTCGATTCGGCAGGCTGCTTGTCCTCTTGACATTTTTCCGGATGCTCCAAGCATTGCTTCACAGTCGGAGATTGCTCCGCAAATACAGGCGCTCCTGTTTGCGAAGCAATCATAGCAGTAAACCATACAAACAATAACATGACTCGAACTCGAAACAAATTCGTTCCACCTCTTGCGCTTAGCCCAGCGTTTTATTAATGGCTTCAATGACGCGATCCGCTTGGAACGGCTTGACGATAAAGTCTTTAGCACCAGCTTGAATGGCATCAATGACCATCGCTTGTTGTCCCATAGCCGAGCACATAATCACTTTCGCATTGCCGTCAATTTTTTTAATTTCCTTCAATGCTGTAATTCCGTCCATTTCTGGCATCGTGATATCCATTGTCACAAGATCTGGGCGCGTTTCTTTGTACTTTTCTACCGCTTGAAGTCCGTCTGCCGCTTCCGCTACCACCTCGTGTCCATTTTTCGTTAAAATATCTTTAATCATCATTCTCATAAATGCTGCATCATCTACAATTAATATTTTGGCCATTTCCAACTACCTCCTACATTATCTTAAATTTTTTAAGCGGTCACTTTGACTAATGATATCTGTCACGCGTACGCCAAAATTCTCATCAATAACAACGACCTCACCCTTGGCGATGAGTTTGTTATTGACTAGTATATCTACCGGCTCGCCTGCCAGCTTATCCAGCTCAATAATGGATCCGGAGGAAAGATTTAAAATATCCTGTACCGACCGCTTCGTCCGGCCTAGCTCGACGGTGACTTGCAGCGGGATATCAAGAAGCATGTTTAAATTCCGCGCTTCGGCTTCTGCCAACGGCGCTGGCTCAAAGCTTGCGAAATCAGCAGGCTGAACCTGACGCTGTCCAGCCGATGCATATGTGCCAAAATGGTTGGGCGCATACGCTGCCGGCTGTGCCGCATGCGGATAAGGCTGAGCGATCTCTGGTTGAGCCGATGCAGCCGGCTGATCATATGCAGATCCTGGCAGTTGAGAAGATCCCGCAGCTGATGGTGACACAACGCTGCTGGCCGGAGCTGTTTTCGTCTCGATTTTATCGGATACCGACTCACTGGAGCTAGACATTTGCAATAAATTTTGCACTAACTCCTTAGCAAAATCAATCGGTAATAGCTGCATAATATTTGAATCAATTAACGTTCCTATTTTCAAACGGAACGATACCTTCACTAGAACGCTTTCTGGCGGTAAATACTCAAGCCCCTCTCCCTCTTTAATATCTAGCAAATGAAGGCTTGGTGGAGAAATATCTACTTTTTTCCCAAAAATCGTGGACATAGAGGTGGCCGCTGACCCCATCATTTGATTCATCGCTTCCTGCACAGCACTTAATTGGATTTCTCCTAATAAATCCATCGGGTTTTGCCCGTTTCCGCCTAGCATAAGATCCGCAATAATCGCCGCATCTGATTGCTTAATGACAAGCAAATTCGTTCCTAAAAAACCCTCTGTATAATTGACTTGAATCGCCACGTACGGATGCGGAAATTCATTTTCGACATCCTCGCGATGAATGATGGACACGTTGGGTGTCGTAATTTCCACCTTTTGATTTAATAAAACGGAAAGAGCCGTTGCAGAGCTGCCAAACGAGATATTCCCAATTTCCCCCAAAGCGTCTTGTTCCATTGTTGAGAGTACCTCATCAATCGTTGGAGAGTCATTGGCTCCATCCGCTCCGCGCAACAAGGCATCAATTTCATCTTGGGATAACATATCATCACTCATCATTGTTGTCTTCTCCCCCTTTCAATGTATCTAACACTTGCACTGCCAATCGCTTGTTGACTTTTCCTGGCTGACCGATAAATTTCGGAACATCCCCGATTTTAATGATTAAAGGCTGCTGGATCATTTGATCTAATTGAATCACATCCCCAACATCAAGCTGCAAAAATTCCTGGATTGTAATCATCGCCTTCCCTAGCTCAGCAATGACCGGGATTTTGGCGATTTTAATTCCTTGCTCAAGCGATGTTACCTCTTCAGGCACTCTGTCTTTTTTTTGCGTCTGCATCCAATAATGCACAGACAGGCGAGGAATAATGGGCTCAAGCACAACATGTGGAATACAAATATTGATCATTCCGCTCGTTTCAGCAATTTGCGTATTAAGTGAAATCACCACCACTGTTTCATTCGGCGAAACCATTTGCAAAAATTGAGGATTCACCTCAAACTCCGCTAAAATCGGATCGATCTCGATAATGGATTCCCATGCATCCCGCAAATGACTGAACGCTTTTTCGAACAAATTAGACATAATCCGCATTTCAATCTCTGTCAAATTGTCCACTTTATTAATACTTGTCCCGCGTCCCCCCATGACACGATCAAGCATGGCGTAAGCAACATTTGGATTGACTTCCATGACGATATGCCCGTCTAGCGGCGGCACCTCAAAAACGTTTAAAATCGTCATTTTAGGAATGGAACGAATAAATTCTTCATATGGAATTTGATCGGCTGATGCCACCGAAATTTGTACATATGTCCGCAGCTGAGCGGAAAAAAAGGTGGTTAATAATCTTGCAAAATTTTCATGAATGCGCGTAAGGCTACGTATTTGATCTTTGGAGAAGCGAAGGGCGCGTTTAAAGTCGTATACTTTTACCCGTTTGTCCTCTTCTTCTTTTTTTAGCTCCTCCGCATCCATTTCTCCCGTTGATAGCGCCGCCAAAAGGGCATCGATTTCACTTTGTGATAGTACTTCGCCAGACACTGTTTTCACCTCCTAGCCCAAGTTATTGGAGGATGAAGGAAGTAATATAAACTTGCTCCACTTTTCCATCTTGCATAATTTGATTGATTTTCTCTTTTAATCGAGCCTTCAAATGGGTTTTTCCTTGCTCTCCGTTAAAATCCGCCGGTTTCATTTGCGATAGCTGTTCAATAATGATATCTTTCATTTGGAAATCTCGCTTCTCCGCCTCTGCTTTTGCATCTTCATTGTTCATTTGAATTTTAAAGGAGATTTTAATAAAGCTTCCATCTGCTAGATTGGTTGTAATTTCCGGTACGTCGACAGAGCTTTCTAAAATTTCATCTGCTGTCGGCGCCGTTTGTTGTTTATCGCCTGTAAATTTAAAGATGATGACTAAAGCCACAGCGGCGACTAACGTAATCGTCACCAATATCATCAATGTCACTTTCCATAGCTTACTCATGGTCCTGCCCCTCCACATTTTTAGAAACCCCTAAAATCGAAATTTGCTGATAAAATTCTTTTACCAGCTCTACTACCTCTTTTTCCGACTCACGGACAACAAATTTTTTACCATTCGTCAGCGTAATCGTTGTATCCGGAAAAGCTTCGATTTGTTCTATGTATATCGCATTTAAGGTAAACGATTTTCCATTCAGCCGCGTTAATGTGATCATATGTATTGGGGGCTGTCTGATAAGTCCCTAAAATGAAACAAGTGGAGAAAAACGAGCCGTTTTTCTCCACTTGCTTTTGTATTTTTTCGATTTTTCTTCGAAAGTAGCTGGCGGATGCCTGCTACTTTCAGTATGTTGTGGGCTAACGCCACAATCCCAAACTCGACATGTACCTTGTCGAGGCCCCGCAAAGAAAATCTGCGGAACGACCGATTGCCCTTGATGTGACCGAACACACTTTCTACTTCGACTTTGCGCCGAGCGTAGATGGCGGCTTTCTCTTCACATTCAAGGGCTGTTTTTGCCTTCGCTTTCATTTCTTCGAAGACGGTATTCCAGTGAACTTGACGATTGCCCTTCGCCTTCGTGCATTTCGCTTTTAATGGGCAATCTGTACAATCTTCACATTCGTATATTTTGAAGCTTTGTTCATAACCAGATGGATTCTTTTGGTTTTGATATTTTTTAAATGTTACTTTCCTTCCATTCGGGCAAATAAAACAATCATCTTGCTCACAATAGGTCCAGTTTTTCGCGTTTTTGATATCCTTTTTGTATTTGCGTGTCTGTTCTCGTACATAGGATCCATAAGGAATGAGAAAATCCAATCGAGGCTCTTTCTCATCACCAATCGCATATACAT